>NZ_JABAFQ010000017.1 GCF_012843705.1 Fusobacterium sp. FSA-380-WT-3A
TCTACTTATTTTTGTCTATTTTCATATAAAAAATTAAAAAATTTTTATATAAAATCAATTTATAATTTCCTTAGAAAAAATAAAAGTCTAAGATAAATCTTAGACTTTTGTTTCCTTTTATAACTATTACACTAAATTATTTAAAATATTTTTCTAATAATTTTTCAAATTCTCCATTAGATTTTAAAGTTTCTATAGCTTTATTAACATCTTCTAATAATTTTGTATCTTCTTTTCTTACAGCTATTGCGTAATCTTCAGCTTCACCTTTTCCTTCAGCAAGTTTTAATCCAGGATTTTTCTTTACATAGTTTACTGCAGTTTCAGAATCTAATACAACAGCATCTAATTTTCCATTTTGTAAAGCCATTATTCCAGCATAAGCAGCATTATATTTTTCAGAAGGTAATCCCATTTCTGTTATTACTAAATCTCCTGTAAATCCAAGCATAACTCCTATTTTTTTATCTTTTAAATCAGCAAAATCTTTTATATCATTATTTGATTCTTGTAAAACAATAACTTGATTAGCTGAATAATATGGTTCTGTAAAGTTAACAGATTTTTTTCTTTCATCACTTGCTGTCATTCCAGCTATTACTAAATCAACTTTTTTAGATTGAAGAGCTGGTAATAATCCGTCAAAACTCATATCTTTCATAACTACTTCTCTTCCTAACTCTTTTCCAATAGCATTAATAAGGTCAATGTCAAACCCTACCATTTTTCCCTCTTCTAAATATTCAAATGGTGGAAATTCAGCATTAGTTCCTACATAGATAGCTTTTTTCTCTTCTTTTCCACAAGCAAAAAACATTAACATTGTTAAAACAAGACCACAAACCTTTAAAACTTTTTTCATATTCTTTCCTCCATATATAATTTAATAAAATTTGTTAACGATTTAAAACTTTATTTAAGAATTCCTTAGTTCTTTCATGTTTTGGATTTCCAAATATAACTTCTGGAGAATCATCTTCTAATATTGTTCCTCTGTCCATGAAAAACACTCTATCAGCTACATTTTTAGCAAATCCCATTTCATGAGTTACTATTATCATTGTCATTCCCTCATCAGCTAACTCTCTCATAACATCAAGAACTTCTTTTATCATTTCTGGGTCTAGAGCTGATGTTGGTTCGTCAAAAAGAATTACTTCTGGGTCCATAGCAAGAGTTCTCGCTATGGCTATTCTTTGTTTTTGTCCTCCTGATAATTGGTCAGGATAAGCATTTTCTTTATCAGCTAAACCTACTTTTTTTAATAATTTTCTTGCTTTCTCATTAATTTCCTCTAATTTTGCATTTTTTACTTTTAAAGGAGATAAAGTTAAATTTTCTAAAACTGTTTTATGAGGAAAAAGATTGAAATGTTGGAAAACCATTCCAACTTTCTCTCTAATTTTATTTATATCTGTTTTATCGTCCATTAAATTTTGATTATTAATATAGATTGCTCCACCTGTAGGCTCCTCTAATTTATTAAGACATCTTAAGAAGGTAGATTTTCCACTTCCAGATGGTCCAATTATAGCTATAACTTCACCTTTTTTTATTCCTACTGATATATCTTTTAAAACTTCTAATTTTCCAAAACTTTTATATAAATGTTCTACCTTAATCACTTACTTTCAACCCCTTTTCAACATTTCTCATAATCTTAGTAAAGATTCCTACCATTATTAAATATATTAAACCAACAGCTAATAATGGCTCTACTCCTCTATAAGTTTGGCTAGTAATTATATTTGCTGAACGAAGTAAATCTACTCCACCTATAAATCCTACTATTGATGTTTCTTTTAATAATGTAATAAATTCACTAACAAGAGCTGGTAAAATTTTTCTTATAGCTTGAGGAATTATAACTTCTTTCATAGCTATATGATAAGGCATTCCTAAAGCTCTTGCTGCTTCCATTTGTCCTTTATCAAGTCCCTCAATTCCTGCTCTAATTATTTCACAAACATAAGCTCCTGAGTTTATTCCAAAAGCAATTCCTGCTATTAAAAATACAGGCATATCTCTAAAACCAGCAAAAATAATATTTGCTAATATCATAAGTTGAACTACTGCTGGAGTTCCTCTTATTATATCTGTGTATAAAATTGATAAATTTGTTAGTGGAGTCCAATTTTTCCATTTTTTATTTTGACTATGTTTAAATGGACGAAAATTACAAATTCTCATAATTGCAGCTAAAATTCCTAAGATAATTCCTAAGATAGCTGAAAATAATGTCACTCCTACTGAAAAGGAAAGACCTTGTATCATATATTGATATCTTTCTCCTTCTATAAAAATCTCTTTTAATACTGTTAAGTACTCTGTCATTTTTCCTCCTAAAAATATATATAAAATTTTAAATTTTTTAACTTAAAAAAAATAGCTTAGTTTCTCTTGAAACTAAGCCTTAACATCTTAATCAAAAATAACCTGTGGTTATAATTATGCTCATAGGAAATCCCTAATCTTTACAAACTAAAATAGATATTTTTGGACAAGTTCAAAGAAACGATATTAAATTTCGTTTAAAATTTTCTATTCCTTTCTTGCCTCGTCATAAATAACATAGTGATTCCCCCAATTATTTTTTATTAACTAATAGTATCAAATAAATTCTCTTTTGTCAATAATTTATTTAACTTTTTTCTATTTTTACAACAGTCCCACTAACTATTATTCCAATTCTATTTTTATCAAATTCTGTATAACTTAAATCTACTCCAATAATGGCATTTCCACCTTTAAGCATAGCATCATATTTTAATTTATCCATTGCAAATTTTTTACCTTTAGCTAATTTTTCTTCAAATCCAGAAGACCTAGCTCCAAATAAGTCTGATATATTTCCCTCTACCTCTGAAAATATTCCTGTTCCTATAACTACTTCTGCACTATCAATATCTATATAGTCTACAACTTTGTATCCCTCAATATTATTAGTTGTGGTAATTTTTATTGTAGAAATTCTTTTTTCAATCTCTTCCTTTCCACAGTCAGCACAATATTCTTCATTTCCAATTTTATAAAAAGTTATAGATTTAAAAAATCCAGCTTCTTTTCCACATTTTGCACATCTCTTTCCCATATTTCCTCCTTAAAATAATCTCATTATTAATGAAAAGATAATTGGTAAAAACATTCCTGGAAGCATATTAGTAACTTTTAAATATTTTTCTCCAAATATTAAAGTTAAACCTAATCCTGTTAAAATTGCTCCCCCAACTGCTGTTACATCTCCCATTACTTCTGGGGTTGTAACAACTTTTAAAATATTTCCCATACAAAACATCAATCCTTGATAAAGTACAACTATTATTCCTGAAAAAATAACCCCTATTCCATAAGTAGAGGCTAACATCATAGACATCACTCCATCTAATATTGATTTTATATAAATTAAATTTCCATCTCCATTTAATGCTATTTTTACAGGTCCTAATATTGCCATTGAACCTACACAAAATATTAAAGTTGAAGTTACAAAACCTTTTATCATTCCTCCCTCTTCTTTTTCTTTACTAAACTTTTCTTGTAATAATTTTCCTATATTTTTTAATTTTCCATCTAAATCAAATTTTTCTCCAATTACAACTCCTATTACTAAATATATTGCTACATACATTCCATTTTTAAAAGTTAAAGCATCTTTTAGACCCATTATAAAAGTAAAAAGTCCTAATATTTTTATTATTGATTCAGATATTTCTTTAGATAAAGTTTTTCTAAAGATATATCCTAGTAAAGTTCCCAAAACTATAGTCAATCCATTTAAAAGAATTATAAACATCTCTCCCTCCTTATAAACTTTTTATCTTAATGAATATTATAACAAATTTTTTTAAATTTCAATATTTTTCTTTAATTTCTAAAAAATTAGTGATATAATTTCTATAATTTTAAAAGTAAAGGTGATAAATATGATTAGTTTCAATAATGATTATAGCGAAGGAGCTCATCCTAATATATTAAATGCTCTTATAGAAACAAACTTTGAACAAACAGATGGATATGGAGAAGATTATTATACTAACTTAGCTTATGAAAAAATTAAAACTGCTCTTAATTGTGGTGATTCCCATATTAGATTTTTAGTTGGAGGTACACAAACTAATCTTGTGGTTATCTCTCATCTTCTAAGACCTCATCAAGCTGTTATATCTTCTGATGTTGGTCATATTAATGTACATGAAACAGGAGCTATTGAAGGAACAGGACATAAAGTTCTTACTACAGAAAAAATAAAAGATGGTAAATTAACTCCTGAAACAATAAAAAAAGTTTTAGATATCCATACTGATGCCCATATGGTACAACCTAAAATGGTTTATTTATCAAACCCAAATGAATTAGGAGCTATCTATACAAAAGAAGAATTAAAAAATATATATGAATTTTGTAAAGAAAATAATCTTTATTTCTATATTGATGGAGCTAGACTTTCTTCAGCTTTAGCCTCTGAAAAAAATGATATAGATTTATCTGATTACAAAGATTTATGTGATATTTTATACATAGGAGCTACAAAATCTGGAGCTTTATTTGGAGAAGCTGTAGTATTTTTCAATCTTTCTCTAGTTGGAGATTTCCAATATTCTATTAAATTAAGAGGGGCTTTACTTGCTAAAGGTAGATTACTTGGAATTCAATTTAATGAGTTATTTAAAAATAATTTATTTATAGAGATTGGAAAACATGCTAATAAGATGGCAAAAAAAATAAAAGATATATTTGTAAAAAATAATATTCCTTTTGTTGTTGATTCTTATTCTAATCAACTTTTTGTAATTTTTTCTAATGAATTAATAAGAAAATTGTCAGATAAATATAGATTTTCTATTATTGAAAAATATGATGAAAATAATACTGTAGTTAGATTTGTTACTTCTTGGGCTACAAAAGAAGAAAATGTAGACGAATTTATAAAAGATTTTGAAGAAATTATTAAATAGGTGATTTTTTATGGAAAATAAAAAATTGACAGAATTATTAAATCTTGTTAAAAGAAATATAACTCTTTCTGATTTAGGTATTCTATATGCTCACAATGGTTATGATGATGAAAGATATAGAGAGCTTAAAGAGATTAATTTAGAAATTTTAGATATTTTAACAGATGAAAATGTAAATTTAGAAAAGTTACATGATTTTTATTTACCTATAAGTGAATATCCAACTCCAAAAGTAGAAGTGAGAGGACTTCTTCTTAATGAAAATGATGAAGTTTTAATGGTGGAAGAAAAATTAGACCCTGGTAAATGGTCTATCCCTGGTGGTTGGTGTGATATTGGTTTTTCTCCAAAAGAAGTTATGATTAAAGAAATGAAAGAGGAAACAGGTTTAGATGTAGAAATTGTAAAAGTACTTGCTATTTTTGATAAAAAGTTTCACAACCACCCTGCTGATACTTTTTATACTTATAAAATAGCTTTTCTTTGTAAAAAATTAGATGGTAATTTAAAAACAACTTTTGATATTACTAATGTTAAATTTTTTAAATTAGATAATCTTCCTCCTCTATCTACTTATAGAATTTTAGAAGAACAAATTAAAACTTTAGTCAATTTAGCTAAAGATGAAAATTCTAAGACTTATTTTGAATAAAAATTTAAAATGTTTTACAAGTAAAAAATAAAATGATATAATTTTATTAGGAAAAATATTTTTTATTTTAAATTTTTTTGTCTGGCGAAAAATATTTTTTTCCTAGAAAAATGGAAGTTTTAACTTCTGAAAATAATTATTAAGTATACAACCTATTAATCTATAATAAAAAATCACTCTTTTTAATCTAAGGTATAAGTTATAACCCTTAATTTATGAGTGATTTTTTAATTTTATATTTTTAATTACTTATTTTTATTGATATTAAGAAAATAAAATCCCTTGATTTTTATATATAATATATAGTTTTTACCCCATTTATTACTAGATTTTCTCTATTCTTTCCCTCTAACATTTTCATATAAAACTGAGCTAACACTATTATTATAATTTGGAATGTTTTTAATAGGTTTATTAAAAAAATTTATATCTTTAAATTTACACTCAGTTACATTTTCCTCAAATACATTAGCTGTATCTATTGTAGAATTACTGAAATAAATTCCTTTACAATCTTTTAAATAAATATCTCCATAATAAAGGCTAATTCCCTCAAATAAAAACTCTCCCACATTAGGACTATCCACAACTATTGCATATTTTGTATTATGTTTTATTGAAGTAGCAGCAATTAAACCATGGGCGTCATTTTCTCCCTTTCCTATCTCTACTCCAATTTCATTATTACAGATATTTCCACCTACAAAATGAGTATTTCCTCCAATAATTTTTAAAGCAATTTGATTTTCTGATAAAGTACAATTTGTAAAAGTAGAAAATTCCCCTCTGACATCTACATAAATTCCTACCTCACACTTATTGGCAAAAAGATTTGTTATTTGATTTCCACTATGGTTTCCTACTGAACGACCAAATAATAATCCTTTTTTATAATTTTTTATTTGAATATTATTAATCATATTATTAAACCCTTGAGTAAAGTCTATTGCTGTTCCCTGTACTTGAGAATTTTCAAAAAATAAATTTTCAATAATATTATTATCACTACATTTTATAATTACAACATCTGAATTTGTGCTTATTACTGCTCCATTTCCTTTTAAAACTTGATATTTATTTAAAAATAATGTTGAATTTATAATATAATTTTTTCTTGATAGATTAACTGTAACTTTTGTATTAAATGCCTTTTTAAAAGCTTCTGTATCATCTGTTACTCCATCACCTTTAGCTCCAAACCAACTAATTTTTACCTCTCCATCACAAATAATATTTCCATAAAGTCCATTATCTAGTTTTATTCCACTTCCATTATCTGTATCAGATATTATTCTTTTATGCTCTGCTCCATCATAATTTGAATAATATCCTAAAACTTTAACAATATCCCCTTTGGAAAGATTTAATTTCTTTAATTCTACAACAGTATTTACTTCTAATTGCATTTTATCATCTCTTTTCATTAGATTTTTTCTTTATAAATAATATAATAACAAATTCAAAAATATAGTACAATAAAAATTTATAAAAAAAGGAACTATTAAATTAACTTTAATAGCTCCTAAAATTATTATCTTAAAACTTCCTTTAAATGTATTAATTTTCTTTAATCCAATTCAATAACTTTAAAAATAATTTTCATATTTTTATTATATATTTTTCTTCATTTAATAATTAAATATTATTTCTTATATGAAATTTTAGAAATAACAATTCCTACTAAAACAATCAATATTCCTATCCCTTTAATAAAACTTATTTTTTCATTTAATAAACATACACCTATTAAAGCAGCTGAAGGAATTTCTAAAAGAGAAATTATACTAGCTGTGCTTGGTGGTATAAATTTCATTGATAATGAATAAAGTAAATATGGAATTAAAGTTGGTATTAATGCATAAAAAATACAACTTTTAAAAATTTCAACATTTGTAAAAATTTTTATGAATAAATTTTTCTCTATAAAAAAAGATAAAAAAATTGTTGCTACTCCAAAAGTTAAAGTTGTTGCTACTACAGGGTCTAAAGTTTCTATAATTTTTTTATTAAAAATAGGAAATAATCCATAACTTAATCCTGATAAAATTCCATAAACTATCCCAATATAATCAAATTTTAAAGTTTCTAAATTTCCCTCTGTAACTAATATAAAAGTTCCTGAAAAAGCAATTATTAATGACATAATTTTAGTTATTCCTAATTTTTCTTTAAAAAAAATCTTACTTAATAAAATTGTAAATAAAGGTCCTGTAGCTAATAACATTATCCCTGTTATCGTTCCTACTCTAATAACTGAATTAGCATATAGAATATTTAATAATCCTTGAGACATAACTCCAGATAAGATAATCTCTAAAATTACTCCTTTATTGAAATACTTAGGTTTTAATTTATCTTTTTTAGTAAAAAAAATATATATTATTCCTAATACAAAAGCAAAACTCATTCTTATAAAGGCTATTTCAGAAGAATTTAACTTAAAATTACTTAAAATTAATGTTCCTAATCCCAAAGTTCCCCAAATAATTCCTGCTGTTATTGCTAATAAATATCCTTTATTATTCATTCCTCTCTCCTTATTTTTAAATATTAGAACTATTGGCTTTTTATATATAATTGACAATTTTTCTTTTAGTTTTGTTATTTTTTATTATTTATTTAAAAACCACTCTAAAAAGAGTGGTTTTATATTTTAATTAAAATTATCAATTTTTCTTTATAATAATTGTACTATACATTTTCTAATTTATTAAAAGTTTCTCTATCTAATTCTCCTTCCATTGAAGCTATACATACAGCTGCAACTAAATCTCCTGAAGAGTTTGTAGCAGTGTGAGCTTGGTCTATAATTCTATATATTCCTGCTACTAAAGCAGTAGCTTCTAATGGTAGTCCCATTTGAGTAAGAAGAGTAATAGAAATAACTAAACCTATTTGAGGAGTTGCAGCACATCCTACACTTAAAAAAGTTGCCTGAATAACTAAAAGTATTTGTTGTTGTATTGATAAATCAATACCATATAATTGACTAGCAAAAAGAACTATTATTCCAAAATAAATACATGTTCCATTCATATTTGCAGTTGCACCTAATGGTAATACAAAGTTAGATACTTCTTTAGAAATTCCTAACTTAGGAGCCACTTCCATTGAAACTGGTAAAGCAGCTGATGATGTACAAGTACTAAATGCTATAATCCAAGGTTGAATAGCCCTTTTCCAAAATAAAATAGGATTAACTTTTCCAATAAAAGTTAATAAAATACTATATACAACAACAGTTACAATTGCACTTGCTAAGTAATCTGTTAAAATAAATTTTAAAACTGGTCCAAATATAGCAGTTCCATATTTTGCCATAGCTACAGACATTAATCCAAAAACTCCATAAGGAATTATAGAAATAATCAATCCTATAATATTAAACATTGCTTCTGCTAAATTATTTATAATAGATGCTAAAGGTTTTCCTTTTTCTCCCATAATAATAATTGCAAATCCCAATAATAAAGAAAAAACTATAATAGGCATCATGTCTCCTGATGCTAAAGATTGAAATGGATTATTTGGAAGTAAATCTAATATAGTTTTATAAATTCCTGGAAGTTCTTTTACTTCAACACTATTAGCAGCTGTTCCTAATGTAACTCCTTTTCCTGGTTGAATAATATTAGCTAAAATAAGACCAATAGTTGCTGCTAATCCAGAAGTTCCTAAGAAGAATACAACAGTTTTTAACCCAACACTACGAAGTCTTCTTATATCTCCTAAAGATAAAGCAGCATCAGTAACAGAGAAAAATACTAAAGGAACTATTACCATTTTAATAGCCTTTATAAAAAAATCTCCTAAAAACTGCAAAAATGGCAATATATGGTCATTAATCATTGGATTATCTACTCCGCCCATAAAGTTTAAAATATATCCTGTTCCTATTCCTAAAAATAATGCTATAAATATTTTTATATGTAATGGTATTTTTTTAGAATCTTTCATTTTTAACCCCCTCTATGCTATTTCTGTATCTTTCTTACATTTTTAAGCTAGCTTTTATATTTTTTATTATATATTATATTTTTTTTAAAGCAAAATTATATAAAAATTTTATATGGGGTATAATTTTTTTATTATATCATCTTTTCAAAAATTTTAAATACAATATCCTCTCTTAACTTTTATAAAAAATATAAGGATGACCAAATATATGATTCATCCTTACATTAAATTTATATGACTTTTACTTTTCTAAGTTAAATAATTTTTAATATTTTTCTAATAATTTCTTATCAAACATATCATAATGATAATCACGCCATGTAGGATATATTTCTCTTTCATGTTGAACTTCATCCATATCTAAAGTTATAAACTTTAATTCTTCTTTATCAGAAGCTTTATCAAGAAGTTTTCCATTAGGTAATATTACTTTACTATCTCCACATAATTTTTGATTAGCTGGATTGTAACCAACTGTATTAACTCCTGCTACATAAAATAAATTTGACATTGCTCCTGAATATAGTCCTGTATTCCAATGATGTTGAAGAAGTTCTCTCCAAGCTGCACAACAAATTACTAATTCAGCACCTTTAAAATGTAATATTCTAAAAGTTTCTGGAAATTCAATATCATAGCAGATTAATAATCCTATTTTTCCAAATTCAGTTTCACAGACTTCAAATTTTTCTCCATCAGTAAAAATATCTTTTTCAGTATCCCATCCATATACTTTTGTATAATTTGCTATTCTCTCTCCTTTATTATTAACAAACATTACTGTATTAAAAATTTTTCCTGGTCTATCTTCTTTCTTTTCACAATACCCCATTATTATATGGATATTGTTATTAATAGCTTCTTTTTTTAATTCATTATATAAATAACCATCACAAGTCTCAGCTAATTTATGAAAAGTTTCTATAGGAGTATAATATCCCTGATAATAAAGTTCTGGAAAAACAATTAAATTTGCCCCTTTTTCACTTGCTTCTTTTATGGCTTTTTTTGCTTTTTCTAAATTATATTCACAATCTCCATGTTTTGACTCAAATTGAGCTATTGCCATTTTCAAATTTCTCATAATTACTCACTTCCTTATTGTTATTCTCTCATTATTTTATCATTTATTTTTCTATTTTACCAACCTGCTGGTAAATAACCTAAAGCTCCTAAAATTGCATATATAGCTGTTCCTCCATACACAATGATTAAAACTATTTGAACTGGCCAACTAGCTAATTTTCCACAAGTCCATTCAGGCTCAATATCCCCTGTTTTTCTAGCATTATTAATTATGAAAATAGGTAAAATAGCCATTATAGCTGCTGCAAATGTTCCTGAAAAATATAAAGCATCAACAAATCCAACTAAACCACTAACAGATAAATATAAAGGCAATGCGATAGCTACAACCATAATAGGTAATCTTATTCCTATTTCTTCATCAGAACGAAGTTTAAAGAAATCTACTATATTAGACACTAAAGTTTGAGTTATTGGGCAAAAAGAAGTAAACATAGCAACTAAAGCAAAATAGTTAGCTGCAAAGAAAGCCCATTGTCCTATTGCTTTTCCCCACGCTATTGTAGCCACTTGAGTTATTTGATCAGCAGGAGCTATAATAAAACATCCTAAAGGAATAAGTATTAATAAGAAAGCTGAAACTGCTTGTCCTATAAGTAAAGATGGAGCTAATTTTTTAGGAATATGTGATAAACCTCTTGCTAAATCTGGTACTAAATACTGTCCTATATAACTAAATGCTGCAACATTAAATACTGGAATAGCGTATTTCCATCTTTGTATAAGTAATCTACTTGCATCTGCATTTTTATTTATTATAGATGCTGTACATAAAATTATAATTAAAAATATCATTAGAGTACTCATATATGCCCCTGCACGTCCTACTGCTTTTAATCCAAACCAAGTAACAAGAACTGCTGGTATTAAAAATATCATAGTTCCAATCCAATTAGGAACTCCATACATAGAATTAAGAATGCTTCCACTACCATTTATATATGCTATTAAACAACTTATAGAGTTAACAACAACTGCTATAAAAATCAAAATTTTTCCTACTTTACCAGTATAACGTTCTGCTAATCCTGGTAATTGAACCATTACTCTAGTTCTCAATGAAGCTTCTGCAACATAATACATAGAAATTAAAGTTAATACACATGAAAAAATTAACCAAAAAGTAATGACTGGAAAACCTGCATAACGAGCTGAATAAGCTGTTCCAAGACATCCTGAACCTATTGTACATCCAATACTTGTTAAAATAGCTTCTTTAGGAGTTAATTTATGAATTTTTAATGCTCCTTCTTCATATTGTGAATTTCTTGTTTCTTTTTCTTGTGACATATTGTTCCTCCTTTTTATTTTTTTTATAATTTTTATTTATTATAATTTTTAATACTCATTTATAGCTTCCATTGAAAAAGTATCTTCTATAAAATCATTAAAATAAGGAATTTCACTTCTAACTTTTTGAATTTCATTTAAATCTACTTCACAAATAACAACTTCTTCTTTATCTCCAGATGCCCTTGCTCTTAATATTCCATCAGGTCCATATACTTGTGACCTTCCACAAATTCCTTCTCCTATAGTATTAACTCCAACTGTAAACATTAAATTAAATAATGCATTAGCTGATAAATCTATATCCCAACGTGGTTGTGCTCTCACACTCCAAACTGAAGGAACAAAAACTATATCAGCTCCTTTTAATGCCATTATCCTAGCAGGTTCTGGATATTCAGCATCATAGCAAATCATTATTCCTATTTTTCCTAAAGGCGTATCATAAACTGGAAACTTATTTCCTGATCTAAATTTTAATTTCTCCTCTCCCCAAGAATAAACTTTTCTCATATTCCCGATAACTTCGCCTTTCTCACTAATAAAAATGGCTGAATTATGAATTTTTCCAATTATATCTGTTGCTTCTGCATATCCTGCTATTATATAAATTCCAAGTTCTTTTGCTAAACTTGATAAAGTTTGAACAAAAGGACCATTATTTTTTTCAGCAACATTATTCATTTCAGTTGAATTTAAAAAATAACCTCCATAAAATAATTCAGGTAAACAAACTATTTCTGCTCCTTTTTGATAAGCTTCTTTTATCATTTTTATTCCTTTTTCTAAATTTACTTCTGTATCTCCATTTTTAGAAGAAATTTGGATTAGACCAATTTTAAATTTTCTTTTTTTCATAGATTGCACCTCTCTTTTATTTTTAATTAAGTATAAAAAAATTCATTTAATAAAAAATATGAATATTTTAATTCATTTAATTGGTAAAAATAAAAGCCTTTCGGCTATTATTTTTTATAATATAGATTTGAACTTTCCCAAAATTTTGTTAATTTTTCTAATTTTTTATTTGCTCTATTTAAATCTTTTTTACTCACTAATGTTAAAATAACTGATAATAAACTTAAGGTTGGTGCTGAATTATCAACAAAACTAATTTGTTCATTATGAGCATATAAACAACAATTTGAAAATAATGATATTGGTGAGTTTTCGTTATCTGTTATTCCTAAAGTTCTTATTCCTTTTAAAAAATTAAAATTAAGAATATCAACTGTATATTTAGGATATGGAGGAAAACTGATAGCTACTAATAAATCTTTTTCTGTTATATTATACATCTCATCATAATTCATTCCATGTAATGTTGTTAATACAAATACTTTATCTCTAATCCAAGACAAAGAATGACCAAAATAGCAAGCTAATCCATATTCAGCATGAGTTGCTACTATAAATACTTTTTCAGAAGATAATAACCAATCAATCGCTTTATTTAAATCACTTTCATTTATATTTTTCAATGTTTTTCTTATACTTTCTATATCTTTATTCATAGAATATGCTACAAATGAAAGAAGATCATTTTTTTCTGTTGGTAAATTTAAACGGTCAACTTGATATAATTTTCCTTTTAATACTTTTCTAAGTTCATTTTGTAAATCACTATACTTTGAGAAACCTATTTTTTTTACAAACCTTACAACTGTTGGTTCACTAGTCTTACTTTTTTCTCCTAATTCTTCTGCTGTAAAAAAAACAGCCTCTTCATAATGTTCTAATAGATACTGAGCTATCTTTTTTTGTTGTTTTGTAAAATTATCCATATTTTCTTTTACAAGTTTTAAAATTAAATTATTCATAATCTTTATCCCTTCCCTTATTTTTAAGAGAATTGTTTGTTTTTTGAATATTTTAATTTATATAATTCATTATAACTTTTTTTAAAACATATTTCAAAATATATAAAATTTTATTATGTATTATAAAAAATAATTATAACTATTTATAAAATCAGCTCTAACATAAATTCTCTTAATAATTAAAATATATTTTTTTAATATTCATATTATACTACAGAATTTGATAGTTATAAAAAAAAATTATAACTTATATTAGTTTTTGTATAACATTTGAAAAAAAATTTTTGATAGTATATTATTGTGTTATAAACAAAAACCAAAAAGGAGTGGATATAAATGGAAGATAACAGAATAATTGAATGTGTTGAAAGAGCAGATTACCTAATAAGCAAATGTATGGGAGTTAAACCAGGAGAAGAAGTTCTAATAGCAATAGACCCTCAAACAGACATGAGAATGGCTAATGCTATAGCTGCAGCAGCTTTAAAATGTGGAGCTGAATACAATATCTCTATGATGCCAATAAGAGGAAAAGATAAAGCTACTATTTTCCCTAAAACTCTTGAACTTGCAATGGAAGCTTGTGATGTATTTATTGGAATGACTACTGCTTCTGGAGCTGCAATTTATAACAATAGATTAAAAGAACTTATCAATGAGAAAAAATTAAGAGAATGTTCAATTTGTTTAAGAAATATAGATAACTTTACTCGTGGTGGAGCTTTAGCAGATTATGAAAAAGTTTATGCTGATGGAGTAAAATTACAATCTGTATGGAGAGGTAAAAAAATGGCTCATATAACAACTCCAGCAGGAACAGATTTATATATGGAAATGAATCAAATGGAACCTATCATTGAATGTGGAATAGCTAGAAATCCTGGAGATGCAATGGCATGGTCAGATGGAGAAGTTTCTTTAGGACCTGTAATTGGAACAACTCATGGAAAATTAGTTATAGATGGACCTATTTGTTACTATGGATGTCCTACAACTCCTGTTGAACTTAGAATAGAAGGAGGACGTATTGTTGAAGTAGTTGGTGGAGATGCTAAAATCTGTACTGAAATTCGTAGACAAATAGCTGAAATAAAAGATAGTGACAATATAGCTGAAATCGGAATTGGATTAAATAGAAACTGCTTATTTAATGGAGACTTTGAGGAAGAGAAAAAAGCATATGGAACTTGTCATATAGCTATGGGTAATGGATTCTACTATGGACAACCAGCTAGATCAACAGTTCATATAGATATGGTTCAATATAATCCTACAATAGAAATGGATGGAGAAATTATTGTAAAAGATGGTAAAGTTCTTTGTGTAGAAGATTAATTTTCCATTTATAAATATAACTTATATTAAAAAATAGTACGATTTTCATCGTACTATTTTTTATTTTCTAAAGATATTTTTAAAAATTCTTTACATGCATTTGATAAATATTTATTTTTCTTAGTAGCAAAATATATTGGTCTTGTTGATAGTTCTGGGTCCAATTTATAATATATTAAACTATCATTTTTTTGTTCATTTATTATTAATAAATCTCTTATAAAAATTACAGCACTTTCTGTAAATAAAGCTATATGATATCCTGTCATAATTTGATCAATCTTATAAATAGATTTAGGTGTAAATCCTGCTTTTTTACATAGAGCTAATCCTCTGATATACTGGTCATTTCCTTTCTTCATAGTAATAAAAGGCAAATTTTTAAATTCACTTAAAGAAACTTCCTGAATATTTGAATTTAAATGTTTTTTTTCTTTTATATCATCATATGTTAATTGGAACTCTTTTAGTTTGTTATTGATTTCCCATTTTGATGGAACAGCTAATAAAATATGTTCATCTTTATAGAAATATGTTTTTAATTTTTCATCATTTTCTGAAATAGCTGTTTCTAATATTAAATCTATCGAGTTGTTCTCTAATCCTTCTTTTAATTCTTTTATATTTCCTTCAATAACTTCTATATTAACTTTGGGATATTTTCTTTTAAATTTTTCTATAAGTTTAGGTAAAATAAAAGCACAAAAAAAAGAAGAACCACCAATTACAATATTTCCAGAATCTAATTTTCCTAAATCTTCAAAATATTTTTGCATATTATTTTCTATTTCTAAAATATTTTCAACACATTTTATATAATATTTTCCTTCTTTAGTTACTGTTAAAGGAATTGTTTCTCTATCAAATAATAAATATCCTATTTTCTGTTCTACTTTTTTTACCATAGCACTTAAAGCTGGTTGAGAAATATATAATTTTTTAGCTGCTTTTGAAAAACTTCTTTCTTTATAAATAGTATAAATATATTGCATTTCATTTAACATATTCTCTTCTCCTTTCAAATTTATAACTCAAAATTAAGTATCTCTTTTTCTATAATCTTACCAAATAGAACATTCTTCTCTAATTTTTTTTACTTCATCTAACTCAATAGAAATATTTAATATTTCTTCTTCTACTGTTGAGAAGTTGAGCTTATTCTATTAACTCCTACAATATATTATTTTTCTTAAATATATTTATATTATATCATAATTTCTATATAAAAAAAGGAACTATTAAATTAACTTTAATAGCTCCTAAAATTATTATCTTAAAACTTCCTTTAAATGTATAAGTTCCTCTTTTATATTTCTATGTTTTAAAGTTTTTAAATCAATTTTATAAAATCTAAAAATATATTGTAAAAACACTCCCATTATTAGAGCTGTAGCAAAAGTTCCTACACCAACTTTTCCTCCTAAAAGCCAACCACTTATTAAAGCAAAAAGCTCTATAGAATTTTTTATATATACAACAGGATATTTAGTTTTCTTAGTTAAAATTTGCATAAATCCATCTCTTGGACCACAACCCATTCCTTGTACCATATAGAAAAAAGTACCATAAGCATAAAAAAATATTCCTATAAATAAAATTATAAATCTATAGATATAAGACTCTTTTACAGGTATAAAATCTAAAAATATAATTAAGTCCATAAAAAGTCCTACACAAATAAAATTAATAACTGTGCCAAGCCCTATTGATTGGCCTAAGATTATATCTAAAAATACTATTGTTATCCCAAGTCCTATACTTGCTTGACCTATAGTAATTCCTATAGTTTTAGAAAGTCCTTGATGTAATACATCCCAAGGAGCTAATCCTAAATCTGACCTCAATATCATTATGCAACCTAAGGCACACATAAAAAGTCCACCTAATAATCTCAAATATTTTTTTACTTCCTCTACTCTTTTCCTCTCCATTTTTTACCTCTATAAATTTATTTTTATAAAACAAGAACTTATTTTGAGTTTTTGCTTTCAAAATAAGTTCATTTTATTTTTATATATTATTCAATGCTTCTTCAAAATCTGAAGAACCTGGTAAAGCTTTTAATAAAGCTTTAGTATAATCATGTTTTGGATTTAAGTATATCTCTTCTGGAGTCCCCTCTTCTACTATCTCTCCATTTCTCATAACTCCTATTCTATCACACATATGATAAACTACCCTTAAATCATGAGAAATAAATAAATATGATAATTTTAAATCCTTTTGTAACTTTTTAAAGAAATTTAAAATACTTGCTTGTCCTGATAAATCTAATGATGAAACAGCTTCATCAGCTATCAAAAGTTTTGGATTTGAAAGAAGAGCTAAAATTATTGCTATTCTTTGCTTTTGTCCTCCACTTAATTCACCAGGATATTTTACCAACACATCTTCATTTAAATTTGCCATTTGAAGCATCTCTTTTATTTTGCTCTCCATAAGTTTTTTATCTTTACACTTATTTATTTTGAATGGCTCTTCTAATATCCACTTTATATCTTTCATAGGATTTAAAGATGAGTTTGGGTCTTGGAATACCATTTGTATATCCCTAACCCCTCTTATTTTTTTATAATCAATTTTCTTTCCCTCAAAAATTATCTCTCCACTTTTAATTGAAGTTAAACCTGTAAGCACTCTAGCTGTTGTTGATTTTCCACAACCAGACTCCCCCACAAGTCCGTAAACTTCCCCTTCTTCTATATGAAAAGATACATCTTTTAATATATGCTTGTCATCATAAAATTTATTAAGATTTTTTATCTCTAATAACATCTTTTATCACCTTTTCACAAGCTACAAAATGATTTTTTTCAATTTCTACCAAATCATTTTCTTTACAATTATTATAATATTTACATCTATCACCGAAATAACATTTCTCTCTAGTTCTTACAAGTGGAGAAATAACTGTTCCTAGTACATATGGCAACATTCTATTTTTATCTTCCATACTGAAAAGCATACTATACAGAGCTCTTGTATATGGATGTTTTGCATTTTTTAAACTTCCCTCTAAAATTTCCACACTTCTTCCACCATACATTACCATTACTCTATCACAAATAGATTCAATAAGAGCTATATCATGAGAAACAAATATTATTGTAGTATTTTTTTCTCTATTTAATTTTTTTAAAAGTTTTATTATTCTAAGTTGTGTTCTTAAATCTAAAGCTGTTGTTGACTCATCACAAATTATTAAATCAGGCTCACATATAACAGCCATAGCTATCATCACTCTCTGTCTTTGTCCACCTGAAAGTTGATGAGGATATTTTTTACAAGCTTCTTCTGGATTATAAATATCACATTCTGTTAATATATCCAAAACTTTTTTCTTTCTTTCCTCTTTTGTTAAATCTTTTTTGTGAATTTCTAATGCTTCATCAACTTGTTTTCCAATTTTTTTCAACGGATTTAATGAACTAAGAGCATCTTGAAAGACCATGCTTATTTTATTTCCTCTAATCTTTCTCATTTCTTTTTCTGTTAAATCTAATAAATTTTTATCTTGAAATATTATCTCTCCTGTTGGATGAAATCTATCTTCTAATATTCTTAAAATACTTTTAGAAGAAATACTTTTTCCACAACCAGACTCCCCAACTATTCCAAATATCTCCCCTGATTTTATATAAAAATTTAAATTTTCAACCAGAGATAATAATTCACCTTTATAATCTACAGATATGTTTAAATTCTTAACTTCTAATAATTTCATTTTTACCTATCCTTTAGAATTATATTTTTCTCTTGCATATTCTCCTATAAGATTTATAGAACAAATTGTAAGTGTTATAAATAATCCTGGAAATATTGCATACCATGGAGCTGCTAAAAAATAAATTTGTGCTTCTCTAAGCATGGAACCCCAACTAGGATAAGGAGCTTGTATTCCAAGTCCTAAATAACTCAATGAAGCTTCTGTAAGAATAGACACACCCAAAGATAAAGCTGTAGACACAATTAATTTTCCTCTTATATTAGGAAAAATATAATGTCTTAATATCCATAAATTTGAAGCCCCTCTAGTTTTAGCTGAAAGGGTATAATTTTTTTCTTTTTCTTTTAAAGTTTCTCCTCTAGCAAAACGAGTAAAATGAGGTATATTCATTATTCCTATAACAAGAATTGTATTAAAAGTTCCTGGTCCAAAAGCTGTTATCATCATCAAAGCAAATAGTATTCCTGGAAAAGACATAAAAGCGTCTATAATTCTCATTATAATTTCATCTACATATCCACCTATATAACCAGAATACATTCCCAAAATTCCACCTACAAAAAGTCCTATTCCTATAGATGAAAATCCTACAAATAAAGCTATTCTTCCACCTTCCATAATTCTTGTAAATATATCTCTACCAAATTTATCTGTTCCAAAAAGATGAGTTAAACTTGGAGAAGCTAATTTATTATCTATATCTATTGAAGTCACTCCATAAGGACTAAATATTTTAGCCAATAATATAATTAATATAAGCACTACAAAAAATCCTATTCCAAATAGAAGATTTTTATTAATACTTTTTAATTTATTCATAAAATTCACCCTATGATATTTTTACTCTAGGATCTACATAAGAATATAATAAATCCGTAATTAAATTTATCGATATTACAACTACTGCACTATATAAAACCAAAGCTTGTACTACTGGATAATCTCTATTTTCTACTGCTAAGACCATAAGACTTCCAAGTCCTGAAATATTAAATAAGTTTTCTACTATTACACTACCAGCCAAAACTTTTATAAATAATCCAGAAATTATAGTAAGCATTGGAAATAATATATTTCTCAATACATCAGTTATTATAACCTCTGCCTTCCCTCTTCCACGAGCAATAGCAGCTTTTACATAATCTTTATTCAACTCTTCTAGTATAATATTTTTTAAATAAATAGAAGTTATTGAAATTTGAGAAATAGCCAAAGTTACTGAAGGTAATATTCCATTTACAGTCTTTAACGAAACTTTTAAATATACTCCAAAAATCATCATTAAAAGTAGTCCAATCCAAAAGGAAGGAATAGAAATTCCAATCATATTAAAAATTGTCAAAAATTTATCCCCTCTTTTTTTATTTCTCATTGCTGAAAAAAGTCCTAGAGGAAATCCTACAGAAATTGTAATTCCCATAGCCATTGTTGCTAAATTTAATGTTGTTTTCACTCTCTTTTTTATAAGCTCGTTAACAGGAGTAGAGTATCTTATAGATTCTCCCATATCTCCTTGTATAGTTTTTCCTACCCATTCTACATAAGCTATATATTTAGGTTTATCTAAACCATATTCTTTTTTCAAAACTTCTACCTGTTCTTTAGTTGCATCAACACCTAATTTTGATAATATAGGGTCACCTGGTATAACATTTAAAACTGTAAAACTAATAACAGATACTAGAAAAAGTGTTGTTAATGAAGTAAAAATCTTTTTTATAAAAAACACTTTTTATCTCCTTTTTATTTTTTTATTGATAAACTTCCTATATCTATTACATATATTGGATAGATTTTAAATCCTTCTATATTTTTATTTAAAGCCACTATATAATTTGGTGCTTGTAAAAATACTGAACCAACATTTTCTGTTAATATATATTGAGCTTCTTTATATAATTTTCCTTGTTCTTCTTGGTCTATTTCATAAGGTATTTTTTCTAATACTTCATCATAATCTTTGTTTGAGAAATTAACCATATTTCTTGGGTCTTTAGTTATATATCTATCAACTGTTGCATAAGGAGATGGTTTTCCTTCAAATCCTATAACAGTCATTTGATAATTTCTATTTTTATAAACATCACTTAACCAAGTTCCCCACTCAATTTCTTCTATTTCAACTTCTATTCCAGCTTTTATTAATTGTTCTTTTATAATTTGAGCTGTATCTACATGAAGTTGATAGTTAGCTGGAGCTCTTAATTTTATTTTTAATCCATTTGGATATCCAGCTTCTTTTAATAAAGCTTTAGCTTTTTCAATATCTGTTTTATATAAATTTTCTGTCTCTCCATTATAAATAGATTTTACTGATGGGCTAATTGCTCCTCCAGAAACACTTCCTTCTCCTAAAGTAGCTCCCTCTATAATTTCTTTTTTGTCTACAGCATATTGAATAGCCTGTCTAACCTTTAAATTATCTAATGGTTCTACAGCATTATTTAAAGCCAAAAGTTGAACCATATTTTGTTCACCTTTTTCTATCTTTCCATTTTCTCCTATCATATCAATATATCCAACTAATAATCTAGGAATTATATCTACTTCCCCTACCTGAAAAGCTATTATGGCTCCTTGCTCATCTTTTATAATTCTAAAATCTACTTCTTCTACATTTCCAATTTTTTCATTTGCCCAATAATCTTTAAATCTTTTTAAAGTAACTTTCTCTCCAGGCATATAACTATCTAAATAATATGGTCCTGTTCCATAGATTTTTTCCCCATCTTCGTAAACAATTCCATCTAAGAAAGCTGCTATTCCCTCTCCAGATACTTTTTTAAATTTAAAAATGACCTCTTCTCCATTTACTTTTACATAATCAATATTTTTCTTAAATTCAGTAGTTGATAGATTAGTTGGAAAATCTTTTAATAAAAATCTATCATAAGAAGCTTTAACTAATTCTGGTGTTACTTCTACACCATTTTGAAATAAAATACCTTTTTTTATTTTAAAAGTATAAGTTAAAGCATCCTCAGAAACTGTATAACTTTCAGCAATAGCAGGATAAATGTTTCCATTTGAATCCATTTTTAACAATCCTTCAAAAATATTAAAAAGAATTTCTCCTGTAGCTGCAGCAACATATTGATGAGGGTCTAAAAAATCTGGGTCTTGTGATACTCTAACTACTACTTTATTTGTAGTTGTAGTTTCTTTTTCGCTTTTCCCACCACATCCCACTAACATAATCAACATCATTAACAGTGCAAAAATCTTCTTTTTCATAAAATATTCGTACTTAATTTTTTTGAATTAAAAAAATCCAAAAGAATATATATGTATTGTGTCTACTACTCTCATAGCTACCCAGCAGACTTCTCGGAGTACAAAATCCTTTTTTTAGGTTCTTCATTTTTCGTTCTCATGATTTGAATATATAAAACTCTTTTTTTATAAATTCTCCTCTAAATGAAGAAAGTTAAATTTTATTAATCAACATATACATAAATTTCTTACACTAAATTTTATAAAAAATTCATATATTTAAATTTAACTATTAGTAAGTTTTAAAAACCCCCTAAAAAAATTAGATTTTTTAACTTAAATATACCTATATATTTTAGTACATCCTCCTTTTTTATTATTAACTCAGTTTGAGTTTTATACTAAATTCTATATAAATTTTTATAATTATAACTTACCCATTTTATACTTTACAGATTATATTATGAAAATCAAATTAAATCAAGCTTTATTTTCTAAAAAATATTTTTTTCTAAACTTTTCTTACTATTTGTGATACAATAAATAGATAAAAACTATAAATATAGGAGCTTTTTATGGATAAAAATAATGGTAAAGTTATAATTGTCAAAGTTAATAAAGGGGGAGTTGGAAAAACTTTTCTTACTGTCCAATTAGGTGCAGGGCTTGCTTCTATTGGAAAAAAAGTTTTAATCTTAACTTCCGATTCACAAAATAATATTCTTCATTATACTTTTAGAGATGGAGAAGTTCCATCTTTTAAAAATGGTCTTAAGGTTTGGGTCAGAGGAAAAAAAGGAGAGCTTATAAAATTAAGAGAAAATCTTTTCTTTATCCCTCTTGAAAATAGTAAATTTTCATCTGTTTTCTCAAAAAAATTAGAACCATTTTTAAATAGAATGAGAGAGGAATATGATTATATATTAATAGACAGTATGCCTCTTTTAAAAATAGATTCAGAATTTGTTAGGTGTTCTGATAAAATTATAATTCCTGTTTTCTGTGACAGAGCTACTATTGAAGGAGTTGTTAATGTTATAGAGGAAGCTGGAATTGAAAAAATCTTAGCTGTTGTCCCTAATAAATATAGAAGTACTGTTACTCAAAATGAAAATCTTGAAAAATTAAAAACTCTTTTAAGAGAAACAGATATTCTTTTCCCAGAACCTATTAGGGAGCTTTCACAAGTGGAAAATCTTTTAGGAAATGGAAAAACTATTTGGGAAACAAAATCTAAACTTTTAGATGATGCAAAGAAAACTTTAGCTGACATTATGATAGAACTAGGTGAATAAATAGGTGAAAAACATGGAAAAAAAAATTGATGAAAGATTAAAAAGTCTACTTAATTCTCGTAGAACTAAGCAAGATGATAATCTTAAAACTAATACTTCTCATTCTAAAGAAAAAACTGATTTTCAAATTATAAAATCTATTGATGGAGATTTTAATTTAACAGATGATAATGAGCTTAATGATTTTTTAAAAGAAAAATCCCTAGAAGTATTAAACTTACAAGCTCATACTTCTTTAGAATTAGGAAAAATTTTTACTGAAGTGGAAAGTAAATTAAGTGGTAATAGATATACAGGTTGTTATGTTAAATGGTTAGAAACAAATGGTTATAATAAGATGACAGCCCTAAGACATAGAAACCGTTATAAATTATATTCTCTATGCTCTACTGATTTTTCAAAAGAGGCTATTGCCAAACTTTCTTATAAAAAAATTGATGAAATTTTAAAATCTGAAAATTCTCAAGATATTATTTTAAAATTAGAAAAAACTAATGACACAGATATTTTAAATAAAAGTTTAATAATTGAGTCAGAAACAACTCCAATGAAATTTGAAGATAATGATAATTTTTATTTGGATAATTTTTTAAATCATCTTCCTAAAAAAGAAACTTTAGAAAATCTTCCTCTTAAAAAGAAAAAAACTTTAATCACTCTTTTAAAAAAGATAGATAAAATTTTAAATGATGTACAATAAAAAATTATAATTTCCTAAACAATAAAAAAAGTTGGATTTCTCCAACTTTTTTTATTGTTTGAAAGTTTGATTTGAAAGTTTTTAAAATGTATTTCCCTTCATTTTTATTTTTTATTTTAATTTATTTTTTATTAATTTTACATCATATCTGGAAGATTAGGTTGGTTTCCTCCTACCTTTTCTTCTTTTTTATCTGTTACTAATACCTCTGTTGTAAGTATTAATCCAGCTATTGAAGCAGCATTTTGTACAGCTGACCTTGTAACTTTAGTTGGGTCTATTATTCCCTCTTCTAACATATCCACATATTCTTCTGTGGCAGCATTTAAACCAACTCCAGGGTTAAGAGTTTTTACTTTTTCAACTACAACTCCTCCATCAAGTCCAGCATTGATAGCTATTTGTCTCATTGGAGCAGTTAAAGCTTTTTTAACAATCTCTACTCCCATTCCCTCTTCACCATCAAGTTTAAAATCTTCCATAGATTTTCCAATTTCTACTAAGGCAACTCCACCACCAGGAACAATTCCCTCTTCTACAGCTGCTCTTGTAGCATTTAAAGCATCTTCTATTCTTAATTTTTTATCTTTCATCTCTGTTTCTGTAACAGCTCCAACTTTTATAACTGCCACTCCACCAGAAATTTTTGCTATTCTCTCTTGCATTTTTTCTCTGTCATATTCAGAAGTTGTATTTTCTAATTGACTTTGAATTTGTAATATTCTTTCTTTTATCTCTTCTTTATCTCCAAGTCCATCAACTATTGTTGTTTTATCTTTATTAACTTTTATTCTCTTAGCTCTTCCTAACATACTTAAGTCTGCTTCTTCTAATTTCATTCCTTTTTCTTCAGAAATTACAACAGCCCCTGTTAAAACTCCAATATCTTCTAATAGAGCTTTTCTTCTATCTCCAAATCCTGGAGCTTTTACAGCTACCACATTTAAAGTTCCACGAATACAGTTAAGAACTAAAGTTGTTAAAGCTTCTCCCTCTAAATCATCAGCTATTAATAATAATGGTTTTGAACTTTTTACAACTTTTTCTAATATTGGTAAAAGTTCTTGAATATTTGTTATTTTTTTATCAGTTATTAATATATATGGATTTTCCATATCAGCTTCCATTTTTGTAGGGTCAGCCATATATGGAGAGATATAACCTTTATCAAATTCCATTCCCTCTACAACTTCTAAAGAAGTTTCAAAAGATTTTGCTTCCTCTACAGTTATAACTCCTGTTTCTCCAACTTTTGCCATAGCTTCAGCTATTAATCTTCCTATTTCTTTATCTCCAGCTGATATAGAAGCTACTTGCTCTATTTCACTGTTTGTTTCAACTTTTTTAGATTTTTCTTTTAATTTTTTTATTACTTCAGCTACAGCTTTTTCTATCCCTTTTTTTACAAACATAGGATTAGCACCAGAGCTTACAATTTTTAATCCCTCTTTTACTATTGCTTGAGCTAAAATTGTAGCTGTTGTAGTACCATCTCCAGCCACATCATTGGCTTTCGTAGCTACCTCTTTTATTAATTTTGCCCCCATATTTTCAAATGGGTCTTCTAATTCTATTTCTCTTGCTATAGATACTCCATCATTTGTTATTAAAGGAGAACCAAATCCTCTATCTAAAATAACATTTCTTCCTTTAGGACCTAAAGTTATTTTTACAGCATTAGCTAAAGTATCCACACCTTTTTCTAATTTTTTTCTAGCTGATTCATCAAATAATAATACTTTTGCCATTTTTCTAGCCTCCTAAAATTATTTTATTATTCCTAAAATATTTTCAAAATCTATTATTAAAAATTCTTCATTATTATCATTTACTTTGGTAATTCCATATCCAGAATGAATTATTTTATCTCCAATGGAAATTTCTTTAGAAACTTTTTCTCCAGAACCTATTCCAACTACTTCTACTACATTGGGATTTTTTTTATTAACCATTCCTGACAATATAATTCCACTTTGAGTTTTCTCTTCTATTTTAATTTCTTTAGCAACTACTCTTTCTCCAATAGCTTGTATGCTCATTTTTCTTTCCTCCTTTTAGCACTCTTTATAAGTGAGTGCTAATAATTTTCATAATGCTATATTATCACTTATTTTTTTCTTTGTCAAGAATTTTTTAGAAATTTTATTATCTTTTCTGTCATATTGATAATTTCCAAAAAATAGATTATAATTATTGTGGTAATCAATTATATTTTAGGTGATTTCTATGAGAAAAACTTTAAAATCTATTTTTTTAGAAACAAATTTTAAAGATATTATTAAAGATACTTTTATTATTACTGTAGGGGCTTTTATTTATGCCTTTGGAGTAAATTATTTTTTTGTAGCCAATAAAATGGCTGATGGAGGAGTTGCTGGTATTTGTACCATTCTTTATTTTCTTTTTGATTTTAATATAAGTACCTCTTATTTTCTTATAAATATTCCTCTAATAATTCTAGGATATAAATTAATTGGTGGCAAATTTATTATAAAAACTTTTTATGGAACAGCTATGACTTCTTTAGCTTTTAGAATTTTAAAAGATTTTCAAGGTCCTATGAATGATAAAATAATGGCTGCTCTTTTTGGGGGCCTTCTAATTGGAATTGGTTTAGGAAGTATTTTTATGGCTGGAGGTTCTAGTGGAGGGTCTGATATTTTAGTTAAAATTTTAAATAAATATTTTGATATTCCTATTGGAAAAGCTTTTCTTGTATTGGATTTCATAGTTTTATCTCTACTTGGTTTCCTTTTTGGAAAAGAAGTTTTTATGTACACTCTAGTTGGACTTTTTACTTCTACCAAAGTAATAGATGTTATTCAAGAAGGAGTTGATACTTCTAAATCTGTGGGAATAATTTCAAATAAAAGTGATGAAATTAAAAATAAAATTATGGAGGAATTAGATAGAGGAACTACTCTTTTAATAGCTAAAGGTGGTTACAAAGGGGACCCTAAAGAGATTGTTTATTGTATAGTAAGTAGATATGAGGTAAGTTCTGTTAAAAAAATTGTAAAAAATATTGATAGAAATGCCTTTATTTTTATTAGTGAAGTTTCCGAAGTATTAGGAGAGGGTTTCAAAAATATTGATAATAATTAGGAGGAAAAATGACTAAAGAAGAAATAATAAATTTAGATACAGAAGTTGTATCAGTAGAAACTTTTGAAAAAATTTTTGCAAGTGATTGTATTATTGGATTTCAAAAAGTTGGCCAAAGTGGTTTAAAAGATGACTGTGATTGGTATATACTAACTCTCATTGATGGAGAAGAAGTTAACTTATATTGTAAAAGAATTTAATTTATATAAAGGAGAATTTAATTTATGAAAATTGGTATAATTGGAGCTATGGATTCTGAAATAAATTTAATAAAAAATTTTATGACAAATCCTACTGAAAAAACTATAGGAAAAGTTACTTTCTATGAAGGAAAAATTTTTGATAAAGATATTGTACTATTTAAAACAGGAGTTGGAAAAGTTAATGCTGCTATAGGTTGCACAATAGCCATTGAAAATTTTGGTATAGAAAAAATTATATTTACTGGAATTGCTGGAGCTATTAATAATAAACTTAATATTTTAGATATTGTAGTTTCAGAAAAACTTGTTCAACATGATTTTGACCTTACTGGTTTTGGTTGTCCATTGGGACTTATTGATGGAGAAGATTCTATTTTCTTTGATGCTGATAAAACTTTAGTTGAATTATCAAAAAATGCTGCTATTAAAGTTTTAGGAGATGATAAAGTTTATACTGGTATCATTGCTACAGGTGACCAATTTATAGCTGATAAAAATAAAGTTCAAAATATCGGTTCTATCTTTGATGCTTTCGCTGTAGAAATGGAAGGGGGAGCTGTAGCCCAAGTAGCTTCTCATTTTAATATTCCTTTTGTTGTAATAAGAGCTATGTCTGATAAAGCTGATGGTTCTGCTCATATGAATTATGAAGAATTTAAACCTTTAGCTTCTGACCATTCAGCTAAAATAGTATTAGAAATTTTAAATAATCTATAAAAAATTAAATATTATAATTTTTTTAGAGTTGTTACAATTAAAAAATAATGTAACAACTTTTTTTATTCCTTTGTAAAAAAATACACCTTCCATCTTTTCAGATTTCAGGTGTATAAATATTAAGTTTCAATTTTTCTTATACTCTTATTTTTTTCTTACCCACACAGGAGATGACCAAGCTACTTCTCCATTTTTTTGATGAATTTTTACCATAAAGAAATCTTTATTTTCAGTTTTTATTCCCTCAAATGTATAAGAAATTTCTTTTTTGTATGCTATTTCTGGAAAACCTTGATTTATTTTAAATTTATAAGCATTATGCCAGAATGGGTCTGTTCTATAATACTCACTAAATCCAAATCTTTCTTTTGCTAATTCTACAGCTTCTTCTACAAAACCATTTAATTTACTTCCTTCTAATATCTCTCTTACAGTATATTTAAATGTTTTTCCATTTATAACAAAAGTCATTGTTGAATTTATATCTGCTTCTACTTCAAATATAAATCCTTCTGTTTGAATTCCTGAAGCTCCCATCCATTTTCCTGTTTGTGTTGTTTTTTTAGTTAATAATTTAAATTTACACTCTTTTTCTGTTTCTTCAATAATTTTTTGTCCAGGATTTGTCCATAATTTCTCAATAGATAATATCTTTCCTTCAGTTATTACTTGTCCTTCCCAGTTTTTTTTAGTAATATCTGGATATATTCTTAAATCTGGACCCCATCCAAAATCCATTCTAAATTTAAATTTAATAACTCCCTCTAATTTTTCGTTTTCCCAAGTTCCGTTGTGAACATAAGTATGTTCTGCAACACCATTTCTTATAAATTCTATTCTATCTATAGCATTCCCACATTCTACTTTTACAACTCCTTCATATTTATTATCAGAAGTTGGTTCTATTATACTTCCTAATAAATTTCCATTTAAAGTATAATATAATTTTGTTTTAGCTCCTGTAACCCCATATACTCTTCTATTAAGGAAAGCTTCAAATATTCCATCTCTTGTATATTCCTCAGCATAACAAGCCATTAATCCATGCCCATACATTGCTGGTACTACATGATTATCTCCAGAGGCTATAATTCCACAAATTTTTCCTTGTTTTAATCCTGACATAACATCATTTCCTGAAGTTCTTGGTCCCATATGAACATGTCTTCCCATATGAATATCTGTTATATCACTTTCTGAACTTCCATGAGATGAAAATATCTCTGCAAATGGAGAATATTTTTCATTGTGAGTCGCCCAATTTTTTCCTCTATGTCCTGAAGCATAAGCTAAATGATGAGGTATGGCTATAGCTTCATTTAGAGGTAATAATTCTGTTAATTCTTCATATCTCATAGGAGCATAAAGCCTTTGGTCTAAATTTTTATAGAATACATTATGGTCTCCATCTTTTCCAGCACCTTGCCACTCATAACCCATAAATAATAAATAATCATCATTTGAATTTTCTTTTACAAATTCTCTTATTTTTTCCCAGTCAGAATTTCTTTTTTCTTCACAATGAATATCTTCTACTCCAAGACCTGTTTCATCTTTTCTCATATAAAAAGGATAATAAGCTATTGGCCAAAAATCTGTCATCTCTTTTCCAAATTCATACCACTCTTTAATATCTTTTAATTGTTCTGAATGAATATTTGCATGTAAATCACACCAAAGTAATTTCATTATCTCCTCCTAATTTTTTATTTTAATTATTCCCCAATTTTTCCTTTATTCCATTAGCTATTCTTTCAGCTTTAGCTCCTAAAATGACTTGTACACTTGTTTGTCCTGGTTTTATAACTCCTTTTGAACCTAATTTCTTTAACATTTTTTCATCTACTATATCTCTATTTTTTAAATCTAATCTCAATCTTGTTATACATGAATCAACTGTTATAAAGTTATCAAGTCCACCTAAAGCTATTATAAAATTATCTATTTCTTCATCTTCTTCCACTTTTTTATCTTTATTCATTTTTTCAATTTCTTCATCACTTTCTCTTCCAAGAGTTTGATAATTCATTTTATTTATAACAAATGAAAATGTAAAATAATATAAGAAGAAGAAAAATGCTCCTAAAGGAAGTATTAATAATGGTTTTGTAGCTAATTTAAAGTTTAATATATAGTCTATTAATCCTGCTGAAAAACCAAATCCATGTAAAATTCCTAAATAATTTGTTATTGCATAAGATAATCCCATAAATATAGAATGCAATATAAATAAAACAGGAGCTGTAAATATAAATAAAAATTCTATAGGTTCTGTTATTCCAGTTAAAAATGATGTTAAAGCAACACTGACTAATATTCCTAAAACAGCTTTTTTTCTACTTGGCTTTGCACATCTATATATTGCAAAAGCAGCTCCAGGTAATCCAAACATCATAACAGCAAAAGCTCCAGCCATATATATTCCTGCTGTTGGGTCTCCAGCAAAAAATCTAACTTGGTCACCTATAAAAGTTTGTCCAGCTGCATTTGTGTATTCTCCAAACATAAATCTAACTATTGAATTTAAAACATGATGTAATCCAAATGGAATTAAGAATCTTTGTAAAACTCCATAAAGGAATAATCCTAATTCTCCAGCTTTTATCATCCACATACCAAAAGAATCTAAAGCTTTTTGGATTAATGGAAATACATATCCTAAAATTCCAGATGTTACAACGCTTACAAGAGCTGACATAATAGGAACAAATCTTCTTCCTCCAAAGAACCCTAACCATTCAGGAACTTTTGTATCTTTAAATCTATTATACACATTTCCTGCAATAAGTCCAGCTATTATTCCTGAAAATACCCCCATCTTAATATTTCCATTTATTGATTTAGCACCTGCTTCTAAGATAAAGAAACTAATTGCTCCTGCTAATGCTGCTGCTCCATGAGCTTTTTCAGCTATTCCAAAAGCAATTCCTATAGCAAATAGCAAACTTAAATTAGCAAATACAGCATTTCCAGCAGCTTTTATAAATGCCAAATTTAACATGTCCTCAGAGCCGAATCTCAACAATATAGCTGCTACTGGTAATACAGCTATTGGTAACATTAATGATTTCCCTAATAATTGCAATTTTGAAAAAATATTTATATTTTTCATACAGCCTCCCAATTTTTTTATATTTATTTCAACCTTGAAATATTTTATTTGATATTAATATACTACATTTTATATTTTTTGTCAAACATTTTTTTCAACTTTGAAATATTATTTTTTGTTTAATTTTTTTAATTAATTTAATAAACTTTTGTGGAAAAAAATTTTTATATAGTTTATAATATAGTAAATAATTTTTATTTTAGATTTAGGTGATATTTTGTATATAAAGTTAGATTCATTAAAAAAGTTAAATAGAGGTCTTATTCTCTCTTCTTTAAAAAATAATAATTTTACAAGAGTTGAACTCCAAAAGCGTACTGGATTAGCTGCTGGTACTCTTTCAAATATAATGAAAGAACTTGTTTTAGAAAATATTATTTTGGAAATAGAAGAAAACGGAAATGGAATTAGGGGAAGAAAAGGAACAAAATTATTTATAAATTATAATTATAAATATGTCATAGGAATAAAAATAAAAAGAGGTATTTTAATTGGTTCACTTAATAGTTTAGATGGAACAACTATTAACCAAATGACTTTAGAAATCCCTGATAAATCTCCGTCTACTGTCGTTGATTTAATTATTAAAACTTTTAAAGAATTAAAACAAGAAAAATCTATTATAGGTATTGGGATAGCTTTTCCAGGGCAAGTAGATTCCAATGAAGGAATCATAACTTATTCTGCTTTTTATCAGTGGAAAAAAGTAAAATTAAAAGAATTACTCCAAAAAAGTATTGAATGTGAAATTTTTATAGAAAATGATGTTAGAGCTATGGCTTTATCTGAAAAAGATTTTATAAGCCCTGATATAAAAAATATGTTATATATAAATATCGATAGAGGAGTTTCATGTGGAATCATTATTAATAACTCTCTGCTTTTAGGAGATAATTTTGTCTCTGGACAATTAGGACATTCTTTTGTAGAAAATAATGGTAAAATTTGCAATTGTGGAAAAATTGGATGTCTTGAGACTATAACTACAAATCCTAGAATGCTTGAAGATTATTTAAAAGAGATAAATTATAATTTTGATACTAATGAAGTTCCTTCATTTGATTTTTTTATAAATAAAGTTATAGAAAATGACCCTGTTGCTCTTAAAATTTTTAATCATGCTATCTATTCACTAGCAATTATTATTGGAAATTTATCCAACACTTTAAATATTTCAACAATTGTTGTTGGTGGAGATATTACTAAATGTAATAATTTATTTTTTCAAACATTTTTTAAATTTATGAGCTTAATTTGTATCCCTTATGTAACAGAAAATTTAAATATAAAAAAATCTGTTTTTGAGCATAATGATAATACTATAGGAGCTGTTTATATAGTTTTAAATCAATTTTTTAAAGGAAATATTTTATAAAAATCAAAAAACTACACTTTTAAATTAAAGTGTAGTTTTTTATTAAAATTTTTATACAAACTCTCCTATATAATAAAAAATTCCACCAACTACTCCACTTCCTAACATAACTTGAATAGGAGTAAATTTAAATTTCCTTAACAAAATTATTCCTATTACTATTAATAAAAATCCTATAATATTAAACTTTTCTGTTAAAATTGCTAAATTAAAGATAGAAAATCCTGCTGTCATTATTAGACCAACAATAGCTGGTCTTAAAGTGGAAAGTATTCCTTGAAGATAAGTCAAATTTTTATATTTGAAATATAACCATGCTAAAGTAAAAACTATTATACATGCTGGCATTATACAACCTGCTGTAGCAACAATTGCTCCTAAAAATCCACCTGTCTGCATTCCTACAAAAGTAGATGAATTTATAGCTATTGGTCCTGGTGTCATTTCAGCTATAGTTATTAAATCTGTAAATTCTGTTAAAGTTAACCATTTATTAATATCTACAACTTGTGATTGTATTAAAGGTATTGCCCCCATTCCTCCACCAAAACTAAATAATCCTATTTTAAAAAAACTTATAAATAAATCTAAATACATTGTTTACTTCCTTTCTTTTGATTATAAAAAGTTTTTACAATTCCCAATATTATATAAATTAAAATTATAAAGATTACATTTATTGATAAAAAATATACAAGGACAAAAACTAAGCCTATTAAAAATATGCTAATTATCCCAGAATTAGATATAGAATTTTGTCCTAAATTAAATGTTACATCAGTAATTACTGCAATTACTCCAGATTGCATTCCTTTCAATACAACACTTACTATTTTACTTTCTCTAAACGTTGTATAAAAAAATGATATTATAGAAATTATTATAAATGGAGGAAGAATAGTCCCTACAATAGATACAATACTTCCAAACACACCTCCTATTTTATATCCAACTAAAATGGAAGCATTAACTGCTACTGCTCCTGGAGAAGATTGAGCTATGGCAGCTAAATTTAACATTTCTTCCTCTTCTATCCATTTTAGTTCATCTACAAATTTTTTCTTTAGAAGAGAAATAATTACATATCCACCACCAAAAGTAAACATACTAATAAAAAAAGTTGATACAAATAAAGTTAAATATTTATTATTTTTCATTTTTCACCTCGCGTGATATATAATATCACTTGAAATTTAATTTGTAAAATACTATAATTTAATAAAGTTAATAGCTTTTTATTTATAATTAAAAAAGAGGGATATTTTATGACATTAAGACATTTAAAAATTTTTTTAACTTTATATGAAACTAAAAGTACTGTAATTACAAGTAAAAAACTTTTAGTTTCTCAACCTACAATAAGTATAGCCTTGAAAGAATTAGAAGAATATTATGGGGTTAAATTTTTTGAAAGATTTTCTCAAAGATTACATATAACAAGAGCTGGAGAAGAAATGTATCAATATGCAAAACATATAATTTCATTGGTTGAAGAAACAGAAATTTCTATGAAAGATATAAAAAATTCTGGAAATTTAATTATAGGAAGTAGTATTACTATTGGAAATTATTTTCTAGCTACTTATATTAAAAATTTTCAAAAAGAAAATCCTAATACAAAAATAAAAGTTATTATTGATAATAGTAAAAATATAGAAAAATTATTATTAGAAAATAAAATTGATATAGGTCTTATAGAAGGAGAAATTCAAAATCCATTTATAATTTCTATTCCTTATAGAAAAGATTTTTTATGTATTATATGTAATCCTAACCATCCTTATGCCAATAAAGAAAAAATTACTTTAAAAGATATAATTTCTGAAAAATTAATTTTAAGAGAAAAAGGAAGTGCAGTTAGAGATTTATTTGATATTAAAATGGAAAATTTAGATATAAAAATAGAACCTTTGTGGCAAAGTATAAGTACCCATGCAATAATAAGAGCAGTAAAAGAAAATATAGGAATATCTGTTTTACCTTATTTTTTAATAAAAGAATATGTAGAAAAAGGTGAAATAAAAATTTTAGAAACAGATGAAATTAATTTTAGTAGAAATTTTAATATTATTTATCATAAAAATAAATTTCATTCAATATATTTTGATAAATTTATAGAAATTTGTAAAAATAGTACTATTTAAAATTTTTTCATAATAATAAAAAAGGACTACTAATATTTTTAAATAGTCCTTTTTTTATTATCACTAAGCTCCAAGATATGCTTTCTTAATATCTGGATTATTTAATAAATCTTTTGCTTTTCCTTCCATAGTAATTCTTCCTGTTTCTATTACATAAGCATAATCAGCTACAGAAAGAGCCATTTTAGCATTTTGTTCTACAAGTAATATAGTTACACCTGATTCTTTTAATCTTTTAATTACTGAGAAAATTTCCTTAACAAATAAAGGAGAAAGTCCCATTGATGGTTCATCTAGTATTAATAATTTTGGTCTACTCATCAAGGCTCTTCCCATTGCAAGCATTTGTTGTTCTCCTCCAGATAAAGTTCCAGCCATTTGATTTTTTCTTTCGGCCATTCTAGGAAATACTTCATAAAATTTGGCTCTATCTTTTTCTAAATTCTCAGGAGTATCATTAACGGTAAAAGCTCCTAATTTTAAATTATCTTTTACTAATAATCTTGCAAATATTCTTCTTCCTTCTGGAACTTGTGCTATCCCCTTTTTACAAATTAAATGACATGGAGTTTTTGTTATATATTCTCCTTCAAATATAATTTTTCCCATTTTTGAAGGAATTAATCCTGAAATTGTTTGAAGAGTTGTTGTTTTTCCAGCACCATTAGCTCCTATAAGTGAAACTACTTCACCTTTTTTTACTTTAAGGGATATTCCTTTTAAAGCATGGATATTATCATAATAAACATGCAAATCATTTACTTCTAACATAGTTTCCTTTTCCATTACTATTCCTCCTCAATAAACTCATCTTCATCATCATCTTTACCCAAATAAGCTGTAACAACTGCAGGGTCATTTACAACTTTTTTAGGTTCTCCAGTTGCGATTATTGTTCCATGGTCTAAAACAATAAGTCTTTCACAAATTCCCAAAACAAGTTTCATATCATGTTCTATTAAAAGAATAGCAATTCCAAATTTATCTCTTATTAACTTTATAGTTTTCATTAATTCTTCTGTTTCTGTAGGATTCATTCCTGCTGCTGGTTCATCTAATAAAAGTAATTTTGGATTTGTAGCCATTGCACGAGCTATCTCAAGTTTTCTTTGTTTTCCATAAGGAAGATTTCCAGCTGCAATATTAGCATATTGGTCCAAATCAAAAATTTTCAATAATTCCATTGCTTTATTTTTTGCTTCTTTTTCCTCTTTCCAAAATTTAGGAAAACGGAAAGTCCCTGTCAATATTCCATATTTCATATTAAAATTATTTGCAACTAAAACATTGTCTAAAACAGTCATATATTTAAACAATCTTATATTTTGGAATGTTCTAGCTAAACCTTTTTTTATAAGTTTAAATGTAGGGGTTTTTGTAATTATCTCCCCATTAAAAGTATAAGTTCCTGATGTAGCAGAATATACACCTGTTAAAATATTAAAAACTGTTGTTTTTCCTGCTCCATTTGGTCCAATTAATCCTACTAATTCTTTCTCTTTTATTTCTAAATTAAAATCTGTTACTGCTTTAAGGGCACCAAATGTTATACATATATCTTTAGCATTTAAAATTGTTTTACTCATTTGTACCCTCCTTTTTCTTAAGAATAAATTTATTTACTAATTTTGAAATTTGGAACTCTTTACGTCCTAAAAGTCCTGTTGGACGGAATATCATTGTTAAGATTAACAATAAAGAATAAACTATCATACGATAATCTGAAAATTCTCTTAAAACTTCTGGTAATATAGTTAAAACTATAGCAGAAAGTATAGAACCTGTAAAACTTCCCATTCCACCTAATACAACCATAACCAAAATATTGATAGAATAGTTAAAATCAAATTGTCTAGCTCCTAAAATTCCTAAATTATGTCCATAAATTCCACCAGCAATACCAGCAAAAACAGCAGATACTGTAAATGCAAATGTTTTATAATAAGTTGTATTTACTCCAGAAGCTCCACTTGCTATTTCATCATCTCTTATTGAAAGAATTGCTCTTCCATGACGGCTAGTCATTAGAGAATACATCATCATAACACAAGCAATCATTATTATATAAATGATACTAAAATTATTAAAACGAGGAATTCCTCTTAACCCTTGAGCTCCACCTGTAAAATCAAAATATTCAATTAGTACCCTTATAATTTCTCCAAAAGCAAGAGTAATTATAGCTAAATAATCTCCATTTAATCTAAGGGCAGGTATTCCTATAATTATTCCTATAATTCCAGCAATAATTCCACCTATTATAAGAGCTAATATATATCCAGGAAGTCCATCTACAAAACCAGCTTTTGAAAATAAAGCTGCTGCATAAGCTCCAACTGACATGAAGCCAGCATGACCTATTGTAATTTGTCCAAGACATCCTACTGTAATATTTAAACTAACAGCCAAAATAATATTTATACAAATAAGAATCATAATACTTGATTGATATCTTGAAATTATTCTTGCATTAATAAGTCCTGTTAATACAAAAAATAAAATTGTAACTAAAATAAAAGTTAATAAATAACTCCATTTTTTTGTTTTATCCATTTCTTTCCTCCTAAACTTTTTCTCTAATGTTTTTACCAAGAATTCCTGTTGGTTTAACAAGTAATACTATTATAAGTATAGCAAAAACAAAAGCATCAGCAAGTTGTGATGATAAATATGCTCTTGTTAAACTTTCAACAATTCCTAATATAAACCCACCAAGAACAGCTCCAGGAAGAATTCCAATTCCACCAAGTACTGCTGCAATAAAAGCTTTTATCCCTAACATAGAACCCATTAAAGGTTGTACTTGTGGATAAGCAGATACATATAATACAGATGCTATTGCTGCAAGTCCACTACCTATTGCAAAAGTAAGTTGAATTGTATTATCAACATTAATTCCTACTAATTTAGCTGCACCATAATCTTCACTTGTTGCCATCATTGCTTTTCCATATTTAGTTTTTTTCATAAAATATTGTAATCCTACTGATAAAGCAATTGTTAATAAAATTGTTACAAGTGTTCCATAATTAAGATATAATTCCCCAAAAGATAAAGGTGGTTGATTAAACACTTTTGGAAAAGCTCTTGTATTAGGTGTAAATAATTTCATAAAAAGATTTTCCAATAATAAGCTTACTCCTATGGCTGTGATTAAGTTAGAAATTCTAGGTGAATTTCTAAGAGGTCTGTAAGCAACTTTTTCTGTTAACATTCCTAAAAGAACACAAATAACTATAGCTGGAGCTATAGTAAGCCACACGGGTAATCCCATTCTAGAAAAAACAGGTATGCTAAATAAAGAAACATATGCTCCTACCATTATAATATCTCCATGAGCAAAGTTTATAAGTTGGGCTATTCCATAAACCATTGTATAACCTAACGAAACTAAAGCATATATACTTCCTATTTGCAATCCATTTATAATTTGCAATAAAAATTCCATAAATTCTCTCCTTTGTATGTTAAATATCTAGTTACCTTAAAAATATAAGGCAACTAGATAATTTTTTATTTATTTAGGTTGAATAACTGAATCAAATCTGTAATTTCCATTTTCTATTCTTAAAATAGTAACAGCTTTTACAGGATTATTTTTCTCATCAAAGTTTAAATGACCTGTAACACCAGTGAAATCAATTTCTTTCATAGCTTTAACTATAGCATCTTTCTCTGTATTTCCTGCTTTTTCAATAGCTTCTTTAACTAAGTAAGCAGCATCATAAGATAAAGCTGAGAAAGCTGATGGGTCTTCATTGTATTTTGCTCTATAAGCAGCAGCAAAACTTTGAATTTTTTCACTTGTATCTTCTAATGAATAGTGATTTGTAAAGTAACTATTTTCAATAGCTGGATAAGCTGATGCATCTAAGGCTTTAGCTACTCCATCCCATCCATCTGGTCCAATAAATTTAGCTTTTATTCCAACTTCTCTTGCTTGAGTAGTTATTAGAGCTGTTTGCTCATAATATTCTGGAACTAATAAAACATCTGGATTTGTTGCAGCTATTTTTGTTAATTGAGCTCTAAAATCTTTATCTCCTTCTGCATATCCTTCTTGAGCAACGATTTTAAGCCCTATTTTCTTAGCTTCTTCTGCAAATGATTGAGCTATTCCATCAGAATAGTCACTAGATGTATTAACCATTATAGCAGCAGTTTTAGCATTTAAATTATTTTTTGCTAAGTTTGCAAGAATTACTCCTTGATAAGGGTCTGTAAAACATACACGGAAAACATTTGGTCCAGCTTCTGTAATATTAAATTGTGTTCCTGTAGGAGTAACCATTGGCATATTATCTTGAGCTGCTATCTCTGCTACGGCTAAAGTTGGTTTTGATGTAATATCTCCAACTAATGCAACAATTCCTTCATCTATAAGTCTATTATATGCAGTTACAGCTTCTGTAGAATCTCCTTTTTCATCTAAAAGTACAAATTCTATTTGTTTTCCTAATACTCCTCCTGCTTTATTAATTTCTTCAAAAGCTAATTTAGCACCATTAGTAGCAGATACTCCATATACAGCCACTGGTCCTGTTAATGGTCCTAATCCTCCTATTTTAATAACTCCTGCCTCTTTAGCTTCTTGTTTTCCTCCACAAGCAACCATTAATAAAGAAAGTCCTAATAATGTCATTGTAGTTTTTTTCATAAGTATTCCTCCTTAAATATAAATTAAAATAAATTTATTTTTGTAAAAAAAAACAACCTTGTTAGGTTGTTTAAATAAATTCTATCTTTAAAAATAATTTTGAATAACTCTAAAAGAAAAAATATAATTAAAACATTTTAAAACCTAACATAATTTTTTGTATGTAAAATTAGTCTCATATTCACTTGTATGAGAATTATTACACATATGACTAATCCTATTATATTAAGCATAAACATATTTTTTCTCTCCCTTCATAAAATAAATACTAAAAATTATTTAAAAGAAGTATAAACCCAAATTAAAAAAAAATCAAGCTTTTTTTTTATATATAACTTTATTTTTTTTATAACTTATTTAATTTAAAATAATTAAATTAGAAAAAATATTTATTTTTTTTAAATCATATCAAATATTTAATATTTAATTATTAAAAAAATAATATATTTTACATATTTCAAAATAAAGATTGACATAAAATATTTTTTTTGATAAAATTTTTAAGTGGAATTATAACATAAAATAAAAGTGGCAACCTAATTTTTATAAGGCTGCCTTTTTATATAACATTACTTAGGAGATTATTAATCATGAACAAAAGAAAAGAAATTTTAGTACTTGGTTTTGCATTATTTGCTATGTTTTTTGGAGCAGGAAATCTAATATTTCCTCCTTCTGTTGGATATAACATGGGAGATAATTGGTTTTTATCAGGAATAGGTTTTTTACTTACTGCTGCTGGTTTACCTTTACTTGGAGTTTTAGCATTTATAAAAGTTGGAGAATTAGAAAATTTTTCTATAAAAATTTCTAGAAGATTTAATAATTTATACTGTAGTATCCTTGTTTTAGTTATAGGTCCTCTTTTCGCTATTCCAAGAACAGGTTCTACTACAATAGAAATGGGTGTTTTACCTCTTACTCCCAATCTAAATCCTTTAATTGTTTCTATTATAGCTTCTATTTTATTCTTTGGAGTTACTTTAGCTTTAGTATTAAAAGAATCAAAAATAACTGATATTATTGGAAAATTTTTAACACCTATTATTTTAATTATTTTATTATCTATAACAATTATTGGAGTTTTTGGCGATTTTGGTACTCCTGTAGAAAAAGTTTCAAATGGAATATTTACATTTGGATTTATTCAAGGATATCAAACAATGGATGCTCTAGCTGCTGTTTTATTTGGAGTTGTTGTTGTAAAAGGTCTTGAAGGAAAAGGAGTAACAAATCCTAATGAACAAAAAACATATTTAACAAGTGCTGGAGTTATAGCTATTTTAGGATTAAGTTTAATTTATTTATCACTAATGTATTTAGGTGCTAGAATAAGTGGAATTAATATTGGAACTAATACTACTGGATTAGCTTTATATATAGCTCAAATGACACTAGGTTCAATTGGAAAAATTGCTTTTGGAATATGTGTAGCTGCTGCTTGTCTTACAACTTCTGTTGGTTTAACAGCTCTTACAAGTGATTGGTTTTCTAGAATTACTCCATTTTCATATAAAACAATAGCTATTGCTACAAGTTTATTTTCAACTATTATGGCTATCGGGGGAGTTGATTTTATAGTTAAACTTTCTGTTCCTGTTCTTTGTATCTTATATCCTATAACAATAGTTTTAATAATGTTGAATATTTTTGGTATTGAAAATAAAGCTGCTTTTAGAACTGGAACTTATATATCTATTTTTATTAGTACTGTAGAAGTTTTAGGAAGTACTTTTAAAATTTCTTCTTTTACTAAATTTATTCAACTTTTACCATTAGGTAAAGATGGTTTTGCTTGGTTAATTCCATGTATTTTAGGAATTATAATTGCTTATCTTATTTCTAGTAATAGAGGAAAATATAAAAAAAACTTTTAACTTTATAAATAATTAGTTGCAAAAAAGCATGATTTTCATCATGCTTTTTTATTTATTTTAAATATAAATATTTATATTTTTCATTTTCAATACAATAACTCTTTTATATTTTGATTTATACTATCTATTCAAACTATTCAAATTAATTTTAATAATATTATTTATTATTTTTTGTTGAAACAATACTTCCGAATTTTTCTTTTTTCTTCTTTTTGCTTACTTCTTAATTTTTAATTTTTTCTTTTTTAGTATACTCTACTTTTAATAATACTTTCTATTTTAAAATTTTTACAAATTTCCCCTTAAATATTAAACAAATAATAAAAAAAGCTATAGACTATTCTATAACTCCTTACTCACAACTTTTCATTTAATATT
>NZ_JABAFQ010000018.1 GCF_012843705.1 Fusobacterium sp. FSA-380-WT-3A
TGTTGTGGTGACTATATTATACAAAAAAGAGAGCTGAGTAAAACATTTTTTTTAAAATGTTACTCAGCTTTTTTTATAATATATAAATAAAAAGTATATTTTTTTATTAAATATAGATTTTAACTTTGGAGTGAATATTGTAAAATTAAAAAAATTTTTAATAAATAATGTAAAAAAAATAAAAGTGTAAAAATTTTATGTTTTTAAAAAATATAAAATTACTTAAAAATAAATAAGTTATTATGTTTTTTATAAATTTATTCATAATAAAATATTAAAAATATACTATTTATTTTTAAATAAAAAACTATAGTTAGATAACAAAAAAATATTGATTTTTATATAAATATATGTTATCCTAAAAACAGAGAAAATTTATCTAGTAAATAAAAAAGTTTTAATAATACGAAATAATAGTCATGAGGGATGTTGGAGATAGTAAAATAAACTTTTATTGATTGGGAATAATTTACTAATAAGGAGGCTACTTAAATGAAACAATACAATGAAGTAGAAAAAAGTTTAAAAAGATATCTTAAAACTAAGGTAAAAATCACAATGGCAACAGTAGTGGGATTTTTAATAGCTGGAACAGTATCAATGGCTAGTGCTGAAGGACCACAAATAAAAGAAACTCAAATAATAAAAGAAAATGGTTCTTTTGAGGTTAAAGAGGGAGAAACATATAAAGCAGTTCGTACTGAAGATAATAAAATAACAGGAAAATATTTTGAAAATATCAATATAGTAAATAATGGAAAAATAAAACTTGATACAACAGGACAAGAGCACAATCAAAATAATGTTCATGGGATTCGTGCTAAAGGGTCAGAAGTAAATATCACTAATAATGGAGATATAACTGTAACAAAAGGAGATTTACAAGCAACTCAATCAAATAAAGCTTTTGGAATAGAAGCCATAACAATAGAAGATAGAAGAGACCCTGATAATTTAAAGAAAGTAGAGTATATTGAAGGAAAAGGTGGAAAAGTTGTTAATAATGGAAATATAACTATAACAACAAAAGCTCCTGAAGCTAAAGATGATGCTTATGGAATCAATATACAAGGTAAAAATTTAAAAGCTGAAAACAATGGAAATATCAAACTTGTAGGAAAAGGACATGGAGTTCATGTTACTTATGGAGAGTTTGTAAATACAGAAAAAGGTACAATAGATATTTCTGAAGCTAAAGATAGTACAGCTATATTTGGGTTAGGAGCTAACTTAAAAAATGAAGGATTAATAAAATTATCTTTAGGAGAAGAGAACTCTACAAATAATAAAGCTATAGAAAATCATGGAGGAGTTGCTGTTAATACAGGAAAAATCCAAATTACAGATAAAAAAGCAGATGAGTTAAAAGATTATAATCTATACAATCTATTTGTTGGAGATGTAAAACATACAGGAATGTTTACTGATTCAGAAGGAAATATGGTAGCTAAAAAAACTGACAATATTTTAAAAGGGGAAAATACAACAGATAGTATCAATCAAGTTGGAAAAGACACAGGTTCTCTAGTATTAGGAAAAGGTGAAAAAGATGCTATAGTAGGAGGAGATAATGCTATTAAATTATCATCTTTAAATATAGCTGGAAAGGTTAATGTAAAAAATTCAAAAGATGGTAAGGAAACTAAAATAGATGATACTACTATCAACTTAGATAAAAATGGAGAATTAACTGTTACAGATAACTCTACTTTATCAATTTCTAATGGAAAAGTAAATGGGGAGAAAAATGCAACTGTAATTTCCATTGGTGATGGAGGATTTACTAATATACATAATGTAGAGGTATTTGGAAATATAGAAGGAAAAGGAAAATTACTAGCAACAGGAACAAATAGAATAGATGGAGTAATAGGAAGTTCTTTAACTATAGGAAAGGCTCAAATTCAAGGGGCTAGAGCTTTAGAAGCAAATGTTGATAGAGATAAAACTACAGTTTCTTCTACTTCAAAATTTGAAAAAGATGTAACTATAAATCAAAGTGGACAATTAGTTCTTGAATTAGGAGATAAAAATTCTAATGCTTTACAAAATTCAAAAGTTAATGTAACAGGAACAGGGGCAAATGATGTGGCTTTAGATACTTCTAATATATCAGGAGCAGAAACAACTATTAACTTAGGAAATGAAAATACATTTAATAATGTTGGAATAACTACTACTGATGGAAAAGATGGAGTTTATAAAGTAGATACTAAATTAAATGGAAAAGGTTCAGCTGATGTTAAAGTTGAATACAACAAAGAATTATATGGAACTAATTCTAAATTAAATAGTGTTAATAATGCTGTAATGAATTCTAATACTTTCTTCTCACAAAATAAAGATGAAAGAAAATCTCAATTATTAGCAGCTACAGAGTCAAGTATCTATTCAGAAACAGTAAAATCTTCTTATGAAAATGTAAAATTATCAGAAGATTCTTTATTAGAAATGTCAAGAGTGGCTAAAACTGGAGAATGGGCAGCTAATGGTAAAGCTTTATATGATAAAAATCAATATGATAAAGTTGGAAAATACTCATCAGAAATTGAATCTTCAGGATTATTAGGTAGTTTAGAATATGGATTAGATGATAATACATCAGTAGGATTTGCTTTCTCTGGAACAAAACAAGATGTAAAAACTAATGGTGGAAACTCTGATGGAGATTTATTCTACTTAGGTACTTATGCTAAGAAAACAGTAGGAAACTATGATTTAACAGCTGGAGTTGGATATCAATTAGGTAAATATGATACAGATAATACAGCAGCTAAAGTTTCTTCAAGTGATTCATATAAAACAAATTCATTATCAGCTTATGGACAAGTGAAATACATAGCTAAATTTGATGGAATATCATTTGAACCAAAAGTAAGATTAGGATATACTTATGTAGACCAAGATAATATACAAGATGCTTATACTAAAGTAAGTGAAGCTAATACTTCTACAGTAGATGCTACAGTTGGATTAGATTTAGTAAAAGAAATATCATTAGATAGAGCTAACTTAAGATTAGTTGCTGGAACAAGCTATACTAAATTATTTGGAGATACAGATAAAGAGTTTGTTGGAAATTTTGGAGCTAATAACATTTCAATTTCTGGAGCTAACTTAACAGAAAATTCTGTAAACTTTACATTAGGAGCTGAAGTAGAAAAAGAATCTGGATTATTCTATAATGCAGGAGCATCTTATACAGTAGGAAGCAATAATACAGATAACTATGGAGCAAACTTAGGAATTGGATATAAATTCTAATAGAGAATACTCCTTAATAATTCATAATAAATATAAAAAACTCGAGGATAATACCTCGGGTTTTTTATTACAAAAATAATTAAAAAAGGGAGTTATACTTTATAAATTTTTATAAAATACAACTTCCCCACTCTCTATTTATTTAGTAGTTTAAGTGTCAGTTTTATTTGAAAATTTTAAATAACATTAATTTCTTTTATCTCTATTTTTTGCTCCATATTCTACAAGAGTTTGGAATATTGGTAAGAATTTATCATCATTTTCGTAAACATGCCATTCAGGATGGAATTGTACAGCAACAACAAAAGTAGCCTCATCTAATTCTACAGCTTCTATCATTCCATCAGAAGAAGTAGCAACTACTTTTAATCCTTTTCCTAATCTTTCAACAGCTTGATGATGCCAAGAGTTAACAGTTAAATCTTCTAGTTGTAACATATTATAAAGTTTAGAATTTTTATCAGTTACTTTACAATCATGAAAAACAAAATCTACTTTTTTAGGGTCTCTATGAGTTAAATCAGAAATATATTCAGTTGGTAAGTCTTGATATAAAGTTCCACCAAGAACTACATTAAGAAGTTGCATTCCACGGCAAGTACCTAAAATAGGATAATCCTCTTTTAAAGCAGTTTTTAATAATAAAATATCAGATACATCTCTATCATCTTTCAAAGTTTCAAGTTTTTTATGAGGTTTTTCTCCATAGTAAACAGGATTTATATCCTCTCCACCAGTTAAAATAACAGCATCAACTGTTTTAAGAGCATTTAAAGCATCTTCTTCAGTTTTTAATTGAGGTAGTAAAACAGGAACACCTCCAGCTTTTTTAACTGATTCCATATAAGCTATAGTATCTTCAGGGATGTCTTTTCCATAATCTCTATCCCAAGAAATACCTACTTTAACAGGTTTTTCTGTAGTTTCTTTAACTTTATAGCCTGTACATCCAGAAAGAATAAGAGTAAATAAAGCAATGATACCAATTATTAAAGTTCTAAATTTTTTCATGAAATCCTCCTAGTAATATTCACTTAAACTAAAAATAAACCCTTAAATAGATTATAATATGTATGTACTAAAAAAGTCAAATAATTTTTAAAATAGTTGTTTGTGTTTAAATATAACTAAAAAATAAAAGTTAAGTTTTAAATATATACAACAAAAATTAAATTATTGAAGATTAATATATTTTATAAATATTTATTTCCTTAGAATCCTTGATAAAAAGATAAAAAAGTGGTTTAATTAGTAATAGGAGGGGGTTACTATGAGCATAAATAGAAAAAATTTAGATATATTGGAGGAGTTATCAGAAAAGAAAAAGTTACCTCTATCATACTTTTCCGAAAAATATCAAGTGAGTGAAAGAAATATTAGATACAGTATAGAAAATCTTAACTTCTACTTATTAAAAGCCTCTCTACATGAGATAATCTTGAAAAAAGGTGAGCTAGAATGGATATGCTCTAAGGATGAGCTTGTAGAGTTTATAAAAAATATTCATATAAGTAACTATATTTTTTCAAAGGAAGAGAGGGAAAATTGTATTTTAATAAGTTATCTTTTTTCAGATAATACCAAAATAGCAAATATAGAAAAATATCTAAAAGTAAGTCGTCCCACTATAAAGAAAGATTTATTATCTTTAAATGAATATTTAAAAGAGTTTGAATTGGAGTTTGTAAGAAAGGAGAATAATATTTCAATAGAGGGAAAAGAAAAGAAATTAAGACATTTAAAGCTTTTGAAACTTTTAGAATATATAGAGATACAAGATGGAAAAATTATTTATCTCCCTAAAACATATATTATAGAAAGGGAAGAGGTTGAGTTTATAAAAAAATATTTAGAAAATATAGATAATTCAAAGTTTTGGGAAATAATATTGGAAATTGAAAGAGAACTTAATGTCAAATTTGATAAAAAATTTAAAAATCTTATGTATTTATATCTGATACCTACAGTTGAGAGAATAAGTAAAAATCATATTATAATGAAGAAAAATAACAGTGAATTTTTGAGAAATCTCAGCGATTATAAGATTATAAGGGGAATTCTTACAAAAATTATTCCAGAAAACTTAGACTATGAGTTTTTACATTTGACAGAATATTTTATAAGTGGTTACTATTCAAGTGATTTTTCAGAGAATATCTCAATAGTAAAAAAATTTATAGATGAATTTTCTAAAACAATCTCTCAATCTCTTAATTTTGATTTTTCAAATTTAGAGGAGTATAAGCAAGAGATATTAAGATATTTATTACCAGCTGTTTATCGTATAAAAAATAATTTCTTTTTAATTAAAAGTCGTGAAAAATATATTGGTGATAAAAAGATTTATGAAAAGGTAAAAGAGGGAGTTTTAAAGTGTAATTACATATTAAAAGAACCTTTTAGAGAAGATGAAATTATTTTTCTTACAAAAACAAGTGAGAAATATATTAAAATAAAAAAATCAGAGAAAATCTCATTAAAAAAATTAATTTCACTAATAAATAACAATAAAAATTCTCTAGAAAGTGAAAAATTTATAGAAACTCTTTTGCTAACCTTTGGAGATAAGATAGAAGACGATAGATGAGAGACATCTAAAAAAGAGCCTTAAAATTAATTTCAAAAATTTTTGAAAAATAATTGATATTAACAAATTATTATATTAAATATATAATAAATGTATTGATATAATATAGGAGGTTCTAAAATATGAGCAAAAAAGTTGGATTTTGGGAATTTTTCCAAGGGCTAGGAAAAACATTTATGTTACCTGTGTCTTTATTAGCAGCATGTGGTATCATGCTTGGGATTGGTAGTTCTTTTGCTAGTTCAGTAACAGCTGAGATTTTACCTTTCTTAAAAATTCCTGTAATAAAATTATTCTTTGAATTTATGTCTACTATTGGTTCTTTTGCTTTTTCAAATTTACCAATGATGTTTGCTATGGCAATTCCATTAGGTCTAGCAAGACAAGATAAAGGAGTGGCTGCCTTTTCTGGATTTGTAGGATTTATAATGGCTAGTATGACAGCAAACTTCTTCTTAAAAGCCACAGGAACTTTGGCTACTCCTGAAAATATGAAAGCAGCTGGACAAGCTATGGTTTATGGAATCCAAAGTGTTGATGTTGGAGTTTTAGGTGGAGTTATAATCGGGGTCATTGTTTATAAAATTCATGATAAATATTGTGAAATAAAATTACCTGATGCTTTAGCTTTCTTTGGTGGTTCTAGATTTGTTCCTATTGCTACAGCTGTAGTAGTTGGAGTTGTTGGAATAGTAATTCCTTTAATTTGGCCTTTCTTTAATGGAATTATCATTAAAATAGGAGAACTTATTGGAAAAGCTGGAGTATTTGGACCATTGGTGTTTGGAGCTGGAGAAGGAATTTTAAGACCATTTGGATTACACCATATTTTAGTTGCTATGATAAGATTTACATCAGCTGGAGGAGAGGCTGTTGTTAATGGTGAAACAGTTTATGGAGCTTTAAGTATATTCTATAAAGAGTTTGCAAATGGAGTATTAGACCCTAATGTAACAAGATTTTTATCACAAGGGAAAATGCCTTCATATTTATTCGGATTACCAGCTGTAGCTTTAGCTATATATCATACAGCTAGACCAGAAAACAGAAAGAAAATAAAAGGACTTTTAGCTTCTGGAGTGGTAGCTTGTATGGTTGGAGGAATTACTGAACCATTAGAATTTATATTCTTATTCTTATCACCTGTTTTATATCTTTTCCATTGTATAATGGTTGGACTTGGGTTTATGACAATGGGAATTTTAAAAGTGGCTATTGGAAACACAGATGGAAATATAATTGACTTTATAGTATTTGGAGTTTTACAAGGATTTAGAACAAAATGGTATCTTGTAATTCCTGTGGGAATTGTTTGGTTTATCATTTACTATGTAGTATTTAAATATGCCATAGTTAAATTTGATTTAAAAACTCCAGGAAGAGAAGTTATTACAGATGAATCTAACGTTAAATTAGGAGGATATGACGCCGAAAGACTTTTAAAAGCTTTAGGTGGAAAAGAAAATATTGTTTCTTTAGATAACTGTATCACAAGATTAAGACTTGTTTTAAATGATACAAGTATCATAAATGAAGAGGAAATTAAAGCAACAGGAGCTATAGCTGTGGTAAAACTAGATGCTAGTAACTTACAAGTTATAATTGGACCTCAAGTACATGTTGTAAAAAATAAATTGGATAAACTTATAAAGTAGTGGTGAAGTAAAATGAATTTTGATACTGTCATTGATAGAAAAGGGACATATTGCACACAATGGGATTTTGTAAAAGATAGATTTGGAAAAGAGGGACTGTTACCTTTTACTATTTCAGATATGGATTTAGAGTCTCCAAAGGAGATAATAGATGCCCTTGTAAAGAGAGTGAATCACGGAGTTTTTGGATATAGTAGATGGAATCATGAGGACTTTAAAAATTCAATAGAGTTTTGGTATAATACAAGATTTAATTTTCAAATAGATAAAGAATGGATATTATATGCTCCAAGTGTAATCTATGCTATTTCAAAATTTATAAAAATGAAATCAAATATTGGGGACGGAGTTCTTATAAATACTCCAGGATATGATGGATTTTTTAAGGTGATAGCTGATAATGATAGAAAGATTGTATCATCTCCACTTGTAAAAAATGGAAACAATTATGAGATTGATTTTGAAGATTTTGAAGAAAAATGTAAAATTTCTAAAATTTTCTTGATGTGTAGTCCTCATAATCCTGTTGGAAAGGTTTGGAGTGTTGAGGAACTAGAGAAAATCATCTCTATTTGTAAAAAATATAATGTCTTTATAATCTCTGATGAAATTCATATGGATATTGTTTATACTGGGAAACATATACCTATACTAAAAGTAGCAGGAGAATATATTGACAATATTGTATTATGTACAGCAGCATCAAAGACTTTTAATATTCCAGCTTTGGGAGGAGCTTATCTTTTATGTACTACGGCTAGTGATAGAGATGAGTATTTGAGAATATTAAAAAATAGAGATGCTTTATCTTCACCGTCTATCCTTGGGGTAATAGGTACAATTACAGCTTACAATCAATGTGGTTATTGGGTAGATGAGCTTTTGAAATATACAAAATCTAATATTGAATTTGTAAAAGATTATTTAGAAAAAAATATTCCAGAGTTAAGTTGTGATATTCCTGATGGGTGTTACTTTGCTTGGATAGATTTTTCAAAATTAAATATATCTAGTGAGGAGTTTCAAAAGGCTTTGATTGATGTAGGAAATGTAGCTATAATGCCTGGATTAACTTATGGGGAAGCTGGAAGATTTTTCTTGAGATTAAATGTGGGGTGTTCTCTTGAAAAAGTAAAAGATGGATTGAGTAGAATGAAAATTGCAGTTGATTCTTTAAAAAGATAGACTATATAGATTAATTAACACAAAATAAATAGAAAAATAAATAGGGAATGAATAAGGTAGATATGGGAGTCTACCTTATTTTTTTATTAAAAAATGTATATAGACAATAATATTTTATAAAATATGTGGTATAATTAAAAAAATAAAGTTATGGTGATTATATGGAAGAATATAAAATATTTTTTGAAAAAGTATCTCTTATAAATGAAAAGTATAAACTTGTAAATTCGCAAAAAGAAGATTTTAATATATTTTCTATTTTAAGAGATGAATGGGACGAAGTAAATTTACACTCTAGATTTATAGGTGAATTATTTAGAAATAAAAATTATGGAAATAAATTTATTGAAATATTTTTAGAAAAAATAGAAGTAGAAATTCAAGATATAGAAAATATTGAAATATTTACAGAATATAGTGTAGCACAAAATGGTAGAATAGATATTTTAATAAAATTTATAGATAAAAATAAAGATAAAAAAGTTTTGATTGTAGAAAATAAAATATATGCTGGTGACCAAGAGGAACAGTTAAAAAGATATTATAATGCCATGAAAAAAGAGGGATATAAAAATGAAGAAATAGAAATTATATATCTAACTTTAAATGGAGATGAGCCAAGTAAAGATAGCACAAAAGGGCTTAGTGATGAAATAAAAAATAAAATAAAAATAATTTCATATAAAAATGAGATTATTGATTGGATAGAAGATTGTATAAAAGAAGTTGCTTTAGTTCCTGTCATTAGAGAAACTTTATTTCAATATGAAAATTTATTAAAGAAATTAACAGGAAAGGGGGAGAAAAATTTGAGAAATGAATTAAAAGAATTAGTTTTATCTAATGAAAAATATGTTGAAGCAGTTTATAGTCTTTCTGATATATTGACAGATATAAAAGAGGAGTTACAACTTAAATTTTGGATAAAATTAGAGGAGAAATTAACAGAAGTTTTAAAAAAATATAATATTACTTTAGATAAAGAATTTAATAAATCAGAATTTGAAAAATATATTAAAAACTATTATGAAAAAACTAGAGATAATAAATATTATGGGTTGATGTATTATATTAAAGATATAGAAGGAATAGGAAAATTATATTTAAAAATAGAAATTGATTGGAATATTTATTATGGGTTTGGAGTTATAATTAAAGATAAGAGTGAAAGTTTTAAAAAAATAGAAATAGATTTGGAAGAAGAATTATATAATCTTAACTTTAAAATAAAGAATACGCAATGGTTAGGTTGGAAACATTTATATAATATAGAAAATATAAATGAAACTATAAATTTTAGAGTATTTGATAGAGAGCTAATATTTCAATTAAATGATGATAAAAGATTAGAAAAAATGATTGACTATATTGTAAAACAAATCACAAAAACTTTAGATGTATTAAAAGATAAGTTTTAAAAAATAGGCTGTTGTAATTTATGGGTTACAATAGCCTTATATTTTTTAAAAGTCTTTATTATTTTAATCTATTTTAAGGAGATTTTGATTTTATTAATAAAAATTATCAAGTCTTTTTCCCTCTTCCCCTCAAAAATTTCCCTATCCTCCTCTTAAACCTTAATAAAATCAATAATTTATCTTTAACAATCGAACAAAAAATAAAAAATAATTGTTATCTATCAATCATTTATATTTCTTGGTATAATCTATCAGAATAAAAGATAATCTAAGGGGTGATACTTATGGAAAAAGATTATTTACAAAAAGATTTAATGAAAGAAATACGAAAAAGAGGTATACTAAGAGTAGGGACAACAGGAGATTACAAACCTTTTACATATATAGAAAACCAAAAATATATTGGATATGATATTGAAATCTCAAGATTATTAGCCAAAGCTCTAAGTGTAGATATAGAGTTTGTAACTACCACTTGGAAAGATATTTCAAAAGATTTAGAAAATCAAAAATATGATATTGCAGTAGGTGGAATTTCTAAAAATCTTGAAAGAGAAAATAAATTTGAAATGACAGACTCCTATATCACTTCTGGAAAATGTTATCTTGTAAGAAAGGGAGATGAAAATAAGTATAAATCCATAAATGATGTAAACAATCCAAATACAATAATAGGTGTAAATATAGGTGGAACTAATGAGGAGTTTGTGGACAAAAATTTCAATCGTGCTAAAATCATAAAATATTTTGATAATTTAGAAGTTCCAAAGGCTGTGGCAAATAGTGATGTAGATGTGATGATAACAGATAATAGTGAGGTAAATTATTATAGAAATCACAATCCAAAATTAGAGGGAAGTCAGACAGATACACCATTCACAAAATGTGAAAAAGCATATATGTTACCAAAGGGACAAAAGAATTTTCTTCTTTTTGTAAATAATCTTCTAAAAGATTTAGATAAACAAGGGGAAATGGAAAAATTAAAGGATAAATATTTAAAATAGAGGGAGAGAAAAATGAGTAAAATAATGAAAAGAAATATCTACATAGCAATAGCTTTACTACTAATTATATTTGTTAGATATATTCCAGCACCTACAGGAATGAATCAATCAGGAATGGCAGTAATAGGAATATTTTTAGGAAGTTTACTTTTATGGCTTACTGTGGCAATAGATTGGCCAAGTATCCTTTGTATATTTTCAATAGGGTTAATCCCAGAAATTGGTTTTAAAAGTATATATTCCTCATCTTATGGTAATGAAACTTTTATTTTCCTAATGACTACATTTTTATGTACTCATGTATTGGCTGAAACTCCATTTTTAAAAAGATGTGCTTTGTATTTTATAACTAGTTCAGTAGCTAAAAAAGGACCTTGGGCATTTATTATATCTTTCTTATCTGCTATAATATGTATAGGTTCTTTTGTATCTCCTACAGTTCTATTCGTTTTATTTTTACCAATTCTTGAAAAAATAAACGAATTATTGGGACTAAAAAAAGGGGATAAAATAGGACAACTTTTGATGATAGGACTTGCTTTTGCTGTGTCTGTATCCTCTGGAATGACTCCAATAGCTCATGTATTTAGTATAATGGCAATGGGATTTTATACAACAGCCACAGGAAATGTTATAAGTTACGCTGATTATATGGCCTTTGCAATACCTGTAGGAATTATTTGTATGACATTATTGGTTTTAGTTTTTAGATTTGTGATGAATCCTGATATGTCTAAAATAAAAAATCTAGATGTATCTTTTATGAAAGATGAATTAAAGCCAATGGATAAAAGAGAAAAAACTGTAATAGGAATATTTATATTAATAGTTTGTTTGTGGGTATTCCCAAGTATCTTAAAAAACTTTATCCCTGTTATTTCAAAAATTGGTAAAATGGGAACAGCTATGCCTCCAATTTTAGGAGTTGTATTGTATTCTATAATCACTTTTGATGAAAAACCTCTTTTAAACTTCCCAGAGGGAATGAGAAAAGGTGTACAATGGTCTAGCCTTGTAATGTGTGCTGGTACTTTAGGGATTGGAGTTGCTATGACAAACTCAAAAATAGGTTTAACAAAATATTTAATCAGTGAGTTAAACCCAATATTACAGGGAATATCTCCAATGTTATTAATATTATTCCTAATAACTTGGGCTTGTATTCAGACAAATTTATCATCAAATATGGTAACTGTAACTGTGGTTACTACTGTGGCAATTCCTCTTATCCAAGCTACTAATGGTACAGTATCTTGTCCAGCTGTGGTATCTATAATAGGAATGATGTCAGCCTATGCTTTCGCCACTCCACCAGCTATGCCTCATATAGCCATGGCCATTGGTTCTGGTTGGGTAGATACAGGTACAGTATTAAAATATGGACTTTTATTTATGGTTATTTCAATAGCCACATCAATGTTGATAGGTTATCCAATAGCATCAGCTTTAATGTAAAAAAGGAGAGATTATGAATAAATTAGAAATTGCAAGAAAAGAAATAAATAGAATTGACGGAGAAATTGCTAGATTATTTCAAGAGAGAATGAAACAAGTAGAAGATGTAATAGCTTACAAAATAGAAAATAATATGCAAATACTAGACTCTGGTAGAGAAAAAGAGGTAATAGAAAAAAATTGTAAACTGCTAACAGAAAAAAAATTAGAAAAATATTATGTAGATTTATTAGAAAATATCATGAGAATCTCAAGAGAATATCAAAAAGAAATATTAGATAAATTAGAGAAGTAATTAAAATACTATATTATAAAATAATTTACTTTTATTGATTTTTCTTGGAAAAAATGATATAATTTGGTGAGAAAAATTTTTAATTAGGGGCAGAAATGTTAAAAATAAAGTCATTTAGTGATGTTGCATATGAAGAAATAAAAAATAGGATTATTAAAGGAATTTATAAACCAGGAGAATCTCTTAATGAAAGAAATATTTCAAGTGATTTTGGTATAAGTAGAACCCCTGTAAGAGAAGCATTACAAAAATTATCACTAGAAGGTTGGATTATAAATGAACCTTATAAAAAAAATCAAGTTAGAGAATTTAATTTAGATTATATAATAGAAGCTCAAAAGGTTAGAAGTGTGTTAGAAGTTCTTGCTTTCAAAGAATCTAGTGAGAAATTTACTAATGATGATTTAGAATGTTTAAAAAATATTACTCAAAAGCAACAAAATGCTTTAGATTATGATGAATTTATAAAAATAGATAGGGAATTTCATGAATATGTTTATGCTAAAACAGAAAATTCTCTTTTAATTTCTTTAATGGAGAATATAAATGATATTATTAGATATTTTGGTTTAATTGCTATTAATTTACCAAATAGAAATAAAGAAACATTAGAAGAACATTTAAATATTTTAAAAGCTTTAGAATTAAAAGATGTAGAAAAGATAACTAAAGCTGTAGAAATTCATATGGAAAATACAACAAATGCTATTATAGAGAGATATAGAACAAAAAAATAGCAATTTAAAACCTCTTATTATTAAAGGAAGAGTTTTTTATACATTAAATTAAATAATAATTTAATAAAAGGATTGATTCTTATATTAACTAGAGTCAATCCTTTTATTATGTAAAATTAATTAATTATTTTTTAAGAAAATAGTTGTGGTAAGAAAAGTGTAATATTAGGAATATATGTTACAATTATTAGAACTAATATTAAAACTAATATCATAGGAATTAAATCTTTAAACTGTTCCTTCAATGATACTTTAGCGATAGAACCAGAAACAAATAGACAAACTCCTAATGGTGGAGTACACATTCCAATAGTTAAGTTTACTGCCATTATAAGTCCAAAGTGAACTAAATCTACTCCATAAGCTTGTACCATTGGTAAGAAAAGAGGAGTAAAGATTACAACAGCACTTGTAGTATCTATAAAAGTTCCAGCTATTAATAGAATTATATTAATAACAAGTAAAAGAGTAATTTTACTACTTATTGAACTTCCTAAAAATTGTCCAACTGTTTGAGGAATATTATTTACAGTTATAACCCAAGTAAATAAAGAAGCAAAAGCGACAACTAATAGTACTTGTCCTGTTGCTTTAGCACTATCAATCATTGTTTCCCATATATCTTTTAAAGTTAATTCACGATAGATTAACATACCAGTAATAATAGAATAAACTACAGCTACTGCTGCTGATTCAGTAGGAGTAAAAATTCCACTCATAATACCACCAATAATTATAAGAGGCATTAAAAGAGATAAACTAGCATTAATTCCAGATTTAATAATATCTGATAATTTAGCTCTTTCACTTCTTCCTATATAATTTCTTTTTTTTCCAATGAAATAACTATAGATTATTAAACTTATTCCCATTAAGATTCCAGGAAAAACTCCACCAATAAAAAGTTTTCCTACACTAACATTAGCCATAGTTCCATAAACAAGAAGGGGAATACTTGGTGGAATAATTGGACCAATAGAACCTCCACAAGCGAGTAATGGAGCGCAAAATTCTTTGTCATATCCTTTTTCAACCATAAGAGGAATTAATATTCTTCCTATAGCAGCTGTAGAAGCTATAGCTGACCCTGTAATAGCAGCAAAAAACATACAAGCTAAAACACTAACCATTGCTAAACCACTAGGAAAATGACCTAATAACATATCTGCAAAATTAACAATTCTTTTAGACATACCACCACGATACATAAGATTTCCAGATAAAATGAAAAGAGGAATGGCTGTTAAAGCTATACTGTCAGCTCCTGTAAACATTCTTTGAATTACAACAATAAGAGGATAACCATCATTAAATATTTGTAACCCAGATACAATTCCTAGAGAAAAAGCTATTGGGAATCCAAGTAAAAAAACAGCAAATAAAATTAATATAATCATTTTTTAGCTCCTCCTTTTATTAAAGTAATAATTTTTCTCAATTCAAAGTAAGCCATTAAAAAAGAGGAAAGGGGTAAAGAAAAATAATATAATGACATTGATATAGGTAAATAAGGAGCTTTTTGATTTATCCCTGTTTTTACAAAAATGCTTCCATAGTAAATTAAAAAAATAAAGAAAAGAAAAACTATGCATTCTATAAAGATTGAAAGAATTTTTTTATTTTTTTCTGAAAATAAATTAATAAAAGCATCAATATTTAAATGTTCATTAGTATGAACACAATAAGCTCCACCAAAGAAGACAAGATAAACAAAACTTAATCTTATAATATCTTGTCCCCAAGCAATAGGATTACTAAAAATAAAACGAGCAACTACTTGTAAAGCAGTAACAACTGATAGTATCAATGTAGCTAATCCCATAATAAATTTTAGTAAATTTTCCATAAAACAATCTATTTTATTCATAAGAAAACTCCTTTATTAATAATAGTATTATTTTAAACTTTCTTTTACAGTAGACACAAATTCAGGATTAACTATTTTTTGAACTTCTGGTAATAAATATATATTTTTTGTAGCTTCAACAAAAGAATTTTTATCAGGAGTTGTTATAATCATACCATTATTTTTTAAACTTTCTAAGTATTGGTCTTCAATTTCAGAAATTTCTTTTCTTTGTCTAGGAATAGCTAATTCAGCGGCTTTTTCTATATTTGCTTTAGTTTGTTCATCAAATTTATTATAAAAATCCTTGTTCATTAAGATACTAACAGCAGCATATGTATGTCCATCTAAAGTTAAATATTTTTGAACTTCATTAAATTTAGAAGTGTAAATAGAAGCCACAGGATTTTCTTGACCATCAACCATTCCTTGTTGAAGAGCTGTATATAATTCATTAAAAGATACAGGAACTGCAGAAGCACTTAAACTTTTTATTAAAGCAAACCAAATAGGAGCTTCTTGAACTCTAATTGATAAACCTTTCATATCTTTAGCAGATTTAATTTCTCTTAAATTATTTGTAAAATGTCTGAATCCTAATTCTCCAGCTCCTAAATATTTAAATCCAGCTTCATCAAACTTAGGTGATAGATAATCATAAATAAATCCATCTAGAGCTTGATATGCTTGTTCCTTAGTTGTGAAAAGATAAGGAATAGACATTATTTGAGTATCAGGAACCCAAGCAGGAACAGCGCCATCCATTGTAACAACAGTCATTTGAATAGTTCCTAGTTTAACTCCCTCAACAGCTTCTCTTTCTCCTCCTAAAATACCATTTGGATATATTTCTATTTCAAATTTATCAGGTTGTAATTTATTTAATTCTTCTTTAAAAAGATTTGCCATAATAGTAGATTGATGTTGCTCATTTCCAACAACTGCAATTTTAATTTTTTCTTTTGAAGTTTCATTTTTTCCACCACAACTTATAAAAAATACTCCAATTATAGTTAAAAATATAAATTTAAAAAACTTTTTCATTATTTTTCCTCCTTTAAAATTTTTTTGAATAAAATTTCATTATCTTGCTTCATCAGGTACTACATTTATATTGTAATCAAAAGCAATTTTTCTTCCTAATATTTCATCATTTAATTCAAGAGAGAAATTTTTTCCATATTTATATCCATTAACTAATGGAACAGTGCCAGAATAGATTACACAATTATCTACATGACCCAAACTTTTATTTAGTTCACTTAAGATTTCTTCAACAGAAATTATATCTGCTAAAGTTCCTATTTGATAATCTTCAAAATCTGATTTAGCACTTAATTTTATTTTAGGGAAATGATTTTTTATTTCTTCATAATCCCAAATATCAATACTTATAGGTTTTAAACAAATTTGTTTTGCTTTTGGGACACTAATAGCTTCTAATTCTCTATCGCTATGGTCACTTCCAAGTCCTATATAGATTTTTGAATCTTTCATAATAATTACAAATTCACATTCTCCTGAAGTTTTTTCTCCAATAAAATATAAATCTTTATCTTGAGTTAAAATTTCTTTTGAAACTTCAAAAATTGTAGGTATTTTTTTAGGAGGAGCAACATTTAATTCTTCTTCTAATTCTTTAATATGAGCATATATTTTCTCTTTATTACTTCCAGAATACCCTACAACATATACATGTTCTGGTATTAATTCGAATCCTTCATTTCCATTTTTAGTCACTAAATTAAATTTCATTTTTTCCTCCTTAAAATTTATATAATTTTGGTTTTCTATCTCTAAATACATTTATACTTTCTCTAATATTTCTTATTATAGAAAGGTCAATATTTCCTGTTTTAATTCCTTCTTTAGAATCAGGAGTTATAACATATTCTCCCCAAGGGTCTATAATACTACTGTGTCCACCAAATTTCATAGTAGGAGTGACACCAACACTATTTATACAAACTACAAACATTTGATTTTCAATAGCCCTTGCTCTATTTAGAATATCCCAATGGGTAACTCTTTTATCTGGCCAAGCAGCTGGAAGAAAGAAGATTTCAATTCCTTCTAAAGCATTTTTTCTTATCCATTCAACAAATCTTACATCATAGCAGATACATAATCCACATTTAATTCCATCTAATTCAAAAATACAAAGTTTATTTCCTGCTTTAAAAATATTATCTTCACCTGAAGGAGAAAATAAATGTACTTTATTATAAGAAGCTATTTCTTTACCTTTTCTATCAAAGATAAAAGCTGTATTAAAAAGTTCATTATTTTCTAAATTAGCAATAGACCCACCAACAATATTAACATTTAATTTTTTAGAAAGAGAAGATAGTAAAGACTTAGTTCGACTTCCATTTTTGTCAGCAAGTTCTATAACATTTGCTGGAAAAAAAGATGTATTCCACATTTCAGGGAGAACAATTACATCAGGATTTTCTTTACTTGCATTTATTATTTCATTTTCAATAATTTTAAAATTTTCATCAACATCTCCTAAAATTAGATTAGGTTGAATAAGTGATATTTTCATTTTTCACGCTCCTTTTGGTATACCTAATACATAATACCTTATACTTTTTTATTTGTCAATAGAAATTTGGAAAAATGTAGATATTTTAATTTTATTGTTTTATAAATGGAATTAAAATTATAAACTTGTATAAAAATAAAATATTTTTTGATGTGTGAATAAATAAAGATGATATTTTTTTATATTAAGTAAATTAAAAATAATATGGTATAATATATTAAAATAAACAATGAGGAGAGGCTAAAGTGAAATTTGAAAATTTACAAATAGATGACATATATAGAGGCTCACTTCCCTTTTTCCTAAGCAAAAAAAAAGGGGGAATAATATTTTTAGCCTCATCAAATAAAAATATAGAAGATTATTACTACACACTAAAAGATATATATAATTATCCTATTCTTACAATAGATGATTTTTATGACGACTTTGATATTTACAACAAAAACTATAATCTTTTAGAAATCTTAAAAAATGAAAAAAACTATATTATTCTAATCTCTCTACAAGGAATATTGGGAGAATATACAGATAGAGGGGAAGCTCTATCTTTTTCTTGTGGAGATAGTTTAAGCTTAAAAGATATAGAAGAAAAACTAATTGAAAGTGGATATACCAAAAATTATATTATAGAAAATAAAATGGAATACTCTATAAGAGGGGACATTTTGGATATATACCCATTAAATATGGAAAACCCCATAAGAATTGAGTTATTTGGAGATGAAATTGATAGAATAACAGAATTTGATTCTTATACCCAAAGAAGTATTGGAGAAAAAGATAAAATATTATTGTATATAAACAAAAATAAAAACAAAAATTTTTCTTTTTTCCAATTAGTAGATAAATTTTCTACTACTTTTAATTTTAGATTTATAGAAAATACAGAGATTCTTAGATATAAACTAGAAGAGTATATTTTAAAAGATAGAGATAGAGAGGAAAAATATAGAGAGATTTTTAATACTGCCTTAGAGGAATTTAAACCTATTGAAACTAAAAGATTTGATTTTGACAAAATTAAAAAGTATGAAGATTTAGAGGTTATAAAAAAGGAGAGTAAAAAACAAAAAATCTTAATTCTTTCAGAAGAGAAAAAAAGATATGATGAGATTTTCCAAGGTTGTAAAAATATTGAAATAGAAAAATATCCTCACTATGAGGGGTTTAAGTATAATGATATATTAGTCCTTACAGATAGAGAGATAAAAGGGATAAAAGTAAAGAAAGAAACAACTAACAAAAGAGGAATAAGATATAGTGATGTCAATCAAATTAGAGAAAATGATTATATTATCCATGAAACCTTTGGAGTGGGAATATATTTAGGAATAGAAACCATTGATGGAAAAGACTATTTAAAAATTCAGTATGCTGGAGAAGACAAGCTTTATGTCCCTACTGAAAACCTAAACAGAATAGAGAAATATATCTATGATATGGGAAATACTCCAGAGATTTATAATTTAGGTAGAAGAGGATTCAAAAGAAAAAGAGAAAAATTAGAAGAGGAGATGAAAAAATTTGCTGAGGAGCTTATAAAAATACAAGCTCGTAGACAGGGAAATTATGGATATGCCTTTTCTAAAGATACAGTATGGCAAGAGGAATTTGAAGAGGGATTCCCATATACAGAAACTAAAGACCAATTAGAAGCTATAAAAATGGTAAAAGAGGATATGGAGTCCCCTAGAGTTATGGATAGAATTATCTGTGGTGATGTGGGATATGGTAAGACAGAGGTAGCTATGAGAGCTACTTTTAAGGCTGTGGCTGATGATAAACAGGTATTAATTTTAACACCTACCACAGTTTTGGCAGACCAACATTATGAAAGATTTAAAGAGAGATTTCAAAATTATCCAATAAATATAGCTCTTTTAAGTAGAATAAAAACACCTAAAGAGCAAGAGGAGATTTTAAAGAAAATCTATACAGGTGGAGTTGATATTGTAATAGGTACTCACAGACTTTTATCAGATGATGTAAAATTTAACGATTTAGGTTTGGTAATAGTTGATGAGGAACAAAAATTTGGAGTAAAAGCTAAAGAAAAATTAAAGACTATGAAAGAAAATGTAGATTTATTAACCCTTACAGCTACACCAATTCCAAGAACTTTAAACCTAGCTCTTTTAGGAATTAGAGATATATCTATTATAAAGACACCACCTACAAACAGACTTCCAATAGAAAATATTATTATAGATAGTGATGATAAGAGTATAAAAGAAGCTATAATGAAAGAAATTGGAAGAGAGGGGCAAGTATTCTATATTTATAACTCTGTTTATTCAATGGAATACAAAGAGAAAAAATTGAAAGAGTTACTTCCTCCATATATAAAAATAAAATATATTCATGGTAGAATGTCACCTCAAAGTATAAAAGAGATATTACATGAATTTGAAAATGGTGATGTAGACGTATTACTAACTACTACAATAATAGAAAATGGAATTGATATAGAAAATGCTAATACTATTATTATAGAGGGAATTGAAAAATTGGGACTTTCTCAAATTTATCAACTTAGAGGTAGAGTAGGAAGAGGAAAGAGAAAGGCTTATTGCTATATAGTAAATGATATAGATAGAAAATATAATAAGAAAACTAAACTTAGAAAAGAAAGTATAGAGAATTTAAAAGGTTTAGGTGGTGGATTTAATCTATCTTTAGAGGATATGAATATTCGTGGTGCTGGAGAGATTTTAGGAGAAAAGCAACATGGAGCTTTGGAAACTTTTGGATATAATTTGTATCTAAAACTTTTACAAGAGGAAATGGAAAAACAAAGGGGAGAATACAAAGACAAGGGAGATATTACAATAGACTTCTTAGAAAATGGATATATCCCAGCTACTTATATAGAGGAGTTTGAAAAAATCAATATTTATAAAAGGGCTATGGACTTAAAAACAGTTCCAGAGATAGAGGAGCTATTTAGAGAGGTAGAAGATAGATTTGGAAAAGCTCCAAAAGAGGTTGCCACACTTTTTGAAAATCTAAAGATAAAAATAAAGGCCTCTGATATTGGTGTAAAATCCATTAGTGAAATAGAAAAAAATAAATATGCAATGACCTTTATCCCTGAAAGAGTTGATTTTGATAGAATCCTTACAATGATTACTACAGGGAAATGTAAATTAAAAACAAAAAATTCTATTCTTTACGAAAAAACTATAGATGAATTTTTTAATGAATACCAAGAAATAGAGATATAAAAGAACTTATTAAAATAAAAGAGGTGTAAAATTGAAAGAGTTTTATAAATTGGTAGAAACTTTAAATATTTTAAGAGGGGACAATGGTTGTCCTTGGGATAGAGAGCAAACAAGGGAAAGTTTAAAAGCTCCATTTTTAGAAGAGGTTTATGAAGCCTTAGATGTTATGGATAAAGGTGGAGAGGAGCTGTGTGGAGAGTTAGGAGATGTACTTCTACATATTATTTTTCAAGGAAAGATAGCAGAGGAAAAGGGAGAGTTTACTATTGAGGATATTTGTCAAAAAATAAATGAAAAATTAATTAGAAGACATCCTCATATATTTGGAAATATAGATGTTAGTAGTGTATCTGATGTAGAAAAAAATTGGGAAGAGATAAAGAAAACAGAGAAAGAGCATCAAAATAGAAAATCTATATTAGATGGAATCCCAAAAGGATTACCAGCTCTTTTAAAAGCTCAAAAAATTCAAAAGAAAGTTAAAAAATATGGTTTTGATTGGGATAATATAGATGATGTATATGCCAAAGTTCAAGAGGAGATAAAAGAGGTAGAAGAAGCAGTAAAAGAAAATAACTATGAACATATTGAAGAGGAAATAGGAGATTTACTTTTTGCTATAACAAACTATGCTAGACATTTGGGAGTAGATTCTTCTGAAGCTCTTAGAAAGACAAATGAGAAATTTGAAAAGAGATTTAGATATATAGAAGAAAACTGTGATATAGAAAATTCAACTCTTGAAGAGATGGATAAATTCTGGAATGAAGCTAAAAAAAGATAAAAAATACATAAAAAGGGTTGACATATGTAAAAAATAAGGTATAACTTAAATATAGGAGTGTTTACAATGAGATTAGATAAGTTTTTGAAAGTTAGTAGAATTATAAAAAGAAGACCTATTGCAAAGGTAGTTGTTGATGGTGGGAAAGCTAAAATCAACGGAAAAGTTGCAAAACCTAGTACAGAGGTAAAAGTGGGAGATATTTTAGAGATAGAATATTATGACAAATATTTTAAATTTGAAATATTAGAAGTTCCTACAGGAAATGTATCAAAAGATAAAAGTAATGATTTAGTAAGTGTCTTAGAAAGTTCAGGATTAAAAATAGATTTAAGTAGTGAAGAGGAGATACTAGAGTAATGGTAATAGAAAGTAATGCAAAGATAAATATAGGACTTAATATTATAGAGAGATTGCCAAATGGTTATCATAATTTAGATATGACAATGATTCCTATATCTCTTGCAGATAAACTTACTATAGATTTTAAAAATAAAAAAGGGAAGTTAAAAATCACATCTAATATTGAAAGTATCCCTACTGATGAATCTAATATCCTTTACAAAGTCTATAAAAGATTTTATGAGAGATTACAAGTTGAGTCAGAGGAAGTGTCAATCTATTTAGAAAAACATATTCCTCATGAAGCTGGACTTGGTGGGGGAAGCTCAAATGGAGGTTTTTTTCTTCGTGAGTTAAATAAGTTTCATAATCTACCTTTTACAGATGAAGAACTTATGGATATTGGAAAAAAAGTGGGAGCTGATATACCGTTTTTTATCAAAAATAAGCCTTGTAGAGTACAAGGAATAGGGGAGAAACTTATTGAGATAGAAAATAATTTAGACTGTGATATTATACTTATAAAACCAAAATTTGGAGTTTCTACAAAGGAAGCCTATGAGATGTATGGTAAATTAACCAATAAAAAATTTGCTAATATAGATAAAATTGTAGAAGCTTTAAAAGAAAATAATTTAAAAGAAGTCATAACTTACAACGAAAATATGCTAGAACAAGGACTTTTAATAAGCAACAGAGAAATTCAAAATTTCAGAGAAAAGAGTTACAATATGGGGGAAGTAAATCTTTTTATGTCAGGGAGTGGAAGTTGTTATTATATCCTTTGTGAAAAAGAAGTAACCTCTAAATGTATTGATATTCTACTAAAGACTTTTAAGGATTGCTATATAACAAGATGCAATTTTTTATAAGTTATATAATACATAATAAGGACGGTGCTAAAATGAAAATTACAGATGTAAGACTAAGAACAGTTAAAGGGGAAGATGATGCAAAATTAAAAGCTTATGCTGATGTAACATTTGAGGGATGTTTTGTTGTTCATGGACTAAAAATTATTGATGGACAAAAGGGAATGTTTGTAGCCATGCCTTCAAGAAAAATGCCAGATGGAGAATATAAAGACATAGCTCATCCAATTACATTAGACCTAAGAAAAGCAATAACTGAAACAGTTATAGCTAAATATAATGAGGTTTTAAAATCTGAAGGAGAGGCTGAAGTAGAGGCAGCTCCAGTTGAAGAATAAAAAATATTTTATGAAGATAAGTTTTTTATTTTATGAGGATAAAGAAGTTGTTGTAATTTTTACAATAACTTCTTTTTTATTTAAAAGAAAAAGACTATCACAATTTTTGTAATAGTCTCTCCCTTGCGTATCTATTTTAACAGGATTATTAAGCAATAAATTTATTGTAAATAGTTTCAATAGTCTTTTTAAAGTTCTTGTTGTCAACTCCAATAATGATATTTATTTCATCTGGACTTTGAGAAATAGTTTTGATGTTTATTCCCATATCTCCTACTGCTCCAAATATTTTTCCAGAGATTCCAGGAGTTTTTGCCATATTTCTACCTACAATAGATATAAAACTTATTCCATCATTAAATTTGATATTTTCAATATTACAATAATTTTTAATATCTGTTACTAGTTCAAAAGCTTTTCCATTTAGAGATTTAGTAGAAACAACCACAGAGAAAGTATCTACTCCTGTAGGAATTTGCTCAATATTTAAATCATATTTTTCAAAAATATCTAAAACTCTTTTTATTGCACCAATTTCATTAGAAATTCCATCTTTATAGAAAGATATTGAAGTAAAATCCTTTCTACCAGCAATCCCTGTAATGATATTTTTCTTATTTTCTTCCAATAACTCACTTCCCTCATTTACAATAAGAGTTCCATTATTTTCTGGACAATTTGTATTTCTTATATTTATTGGAATATTAGCAATTTTTACAGGATAAACAGCATCAGTATGCAATACATCAGCTCCCATATATGATAATTCTCTTAATTCATTATAAGTTAATATTTCAATTTGTTTTGGATTTTTAATAATATTAGGGTCAGCCATAAGAATACCTGATACATCAGTCCAGTTTTCATAAAGTTCAGCTCCTACACAGTTAGCCATAATAGAACCTGTAATATCAGAACCACCCCTTGAAAATAATTTTATATCTCCATTAGGTAGAGAACCATAAAAACCAGGGATAACAGCTTTAGGGCATTTTTCAATAGCTGTAACTATAGCCTCTTTTGTTTTTTTCATATTTACTTTACCATCATATTGAAAATGGATAATATCTTTGGCATCAATAAAGGAATATCCCAAATAATCAGCCATAAGTTTAGCTGTTAGGTACTCCCCTCTACTTACTAAAAAGTCTTCTGGAATATTTGATTTCATCAATTTTTTTATTTCGTCAAACTCTTTATCTAAGTCAACGGATAAGTTTAAACTATTTTTTATCTCTCTATATCTACTTTCAATAGTTGCCATTATCCAATCATAATTTACTTTATATTTTATATGAGCGTGACAAAGATATAATAAATCTGTGATTTTATTGTCATCTTTAAATCTTTTCCCACCAGCAGACACTACAACTATATGTCTTTTTTCGTCACTTGAAATAATATCTTTTACCTTTTTAAATTGATTGCTATCTGCTACCGATGAACCACCAAATTTAGCTACTTTTATCATAAAAATCCACCTCAAATTTTATTTCATTTTTTTAATTAAATCTTGCAAAAAAAGCATCTTGTACATTATATTTTTTAAACAAATCATTTATTGTATTAACAGGAATCTCCTTTGTAATATAAATATTATTTCCAACTTTTTTATCAATTATTTTATTTATTTCCTCATTGAAATATTTTTCATCAACTCTTAAATAATATTTATTGCAAATTAGAGAGTAGTCAATAACATAACTTTTATTACAATATTTCATAGGGTCTTTATTTTTGTTTATAATATTTATTAAGTCTTGTACTACTGCATTACCTGTAGGAAGTTTTCCAGCTCCTTGTCCATAGAATTTTAATTCTCCCACTGATTCTCCAACGATTGTTCCAATATTAAAGTTTTCAGGAATATTTCCCTCAAGAGCAGAAGAATCAAATAAAACAGGCTCAATAACACCAACTATCCTATTATCTTTAGATACAGTTTTTGCAATAAGTTTTACAGTTAAACTGATAGAATTGAAATAATCTACATCAGATTTTTTTATATTTCTTATTCCAAAAACAGGTATATCATCTTCAGAAAATATATGATTAAAAGCTAATTTTGAACTTATAATCAATTTTCTTAAAATATCAATACCATCAATATCATCAGTTGGGTCTTTTTCAGCATAACCTAGCTCTTGAGCCTTTTTTAATATCTCATCAAATTCATATCCAAATTTATTCATATTGTATAGAATAAAATTAGTAGTTCCATTAAAAATTCCACTTATAGAGGAGATTTCGTCAATGGCCTTAACTTTTTTTATTGATTCTATCCAATGAACTCCCCCACCTACACTGGCTTCATACAAAAATTTTACCTTATTTTTTTCAGCTAACTCTGTAAAATATTTAAGATGTTTAGCAACTACTGCTTTATTAGAAGTAACTACATTTTTTCCACTTTTAAGAGCTGCTTCTATATATTCAAAAGCAGGATTTATTCCCCCCATAACTTCCACAATAGTATCTATATTTGAATCTGTTAAGATATTATAAAATTCTCTTGTCATTATAGGAGAGGTTATTTGTCTATTGGCTTTTATAAGGATTTTTTCAACAGTAATATCATATTTGAAATTATCCTTTTGTAAAATTTCATAAACACCACTACCAACAGTTCCAAAACCAAGTAAAGCAATTTTCATTTTTCCACCTCTCAAATTATTCCGTATTCTAAAGACAAATGTTTTCAATTTAGAGAAAGCATAACAAAATTTTTTAAAAAAGTAAAGAGATTTTATAAAAAAAATTGAAAAAAATCTTGATTTTCAATATAAAAGTAAAAAAAATAAAAAATTGTTTGACAAATACAAAAACCTATGGTAGAATTATCCATGTTGTTGGGATGTCGCCAAGCGGTAAGGCAACGGACTTTGACTCCGTTATGCGTTGGTTCGAATCCAGCCATCCCAGCCATTTTATAGGAATCAACTCTCTGAAAAGAGAGTTTTTTTTATTTATAAATATTTGTTTTGGTTTTTGTAGTAATTAGTAAAAGATGTTATAATAAAAATATATAAATTAAAAATAGGAGTGGAGAATGGAAATAAAAGAAACTCTAACAATACATGCTAATGAAAATGACAAGGGAAAAAGAATAGATAAGTTTTTAAATGAATTGATAGAAGATGCCACTAGAACATATATCCAAAAAATAATAGATAATGGACTTGTAGAAGTTCAAGGGAAAAAAGTTACTAAAAGTGGAAATAAATTAAAGGGAACAGAAACTATAATTGTAAATATCCCAGAAGATGAGGTATTGGACTTAATCCCTGAGGATATTCCATTAAATATAATCTATCAAGATGATGATATTGTAGTAATCAATAAAGCTCCAAATATGGTAGTTCATCCAGCCCATGGAAATTATACAGGAACTTTGGTAAATGCTCTTTTATATCATATAAAAGATTTATCAACAATAAATGGTGTTATAAGACCAGGGATAGTTCATAGACTAGATAAAGATACAAGTGGAATTATTGTTGTGGCCAAAAATGATGAGGCTCATGGAAAACTATCAGAGATGTTTAAAGAAAAAACTTTAGAAAAAACTTATGTTTGTATAGCTAAAGGAATTTTTAAAGAGAAAAGTGGAAGAATTGAAACTCTTATTGGTAGAGACCCAAGAGATAGAAAAAAAATGTCTGTTGTAGAGGAAAGTGGAAAAATAGCTATTTCTAATTATGAAGTTTTAGATGAAAGTAAAAACCACTCTTTAGTAAAAGTTAGAATAGAAACAGGAAGAACTCACCAAATAAGAGTTCATATGAAATATTTAAATCATCCAATAATGGGGGATAGTACTTATGGAAGTGGAAATGACGGAGCAAATAGACAGATGTTACACTCCTATAGTTTAAAATTTACTCATCCAACAAAAAATATAGAGATGACAGCTATAGCTCCTTTATTAGATGATTTTAAAAAAGCAGCTAAAAGTGTTGGACTAGATATTAGTAAAATCGAAAATAATAATTAAAATAAAAAGACTGTTACAAAACTTTTGTAACAGTCCTTTTTATAATTTCTTATAATATACTTAAGATTAATTCTTTTAAAAATCCTACTACATCTACTCCAAACATAGATTCCAATATCATTTTTACTAAAACAATAGTAGTTACAACTAAGAATATTGGTTTGATAAATGAAGTTCCTTTACTAACAGCTACCTTAGCTCCTAAAGTGGCTCCAAAAACCATAATTATTCCTATTGGTATCGAATAAAAGAAATTTACCTTTCCTAAATAGATAAATAAAATCATACTGGCTAGATTACTTGTTAAATTTAAAATTTTGGCGTTTCCACTGGCATTAGTAAAATCTAATTTGAAAATTTTTATTAGTGCAAAAATTATAAATGAACCTGTACCAGGCCCAAAAAACCCATCATAGAATCCCATTATAAAAGCCATTAATTTTCCATTACGAATATTTATTTTATTAAGCCCTGTGAAATTATTTTCCTCTCCCATTTTTTTATTTATAAGAGTGTAGATAAGAACTAATAGTAACAACACAATAGCTATTGGATATAGATATTTAGAATCTATTAAAACAACAGTTCTAACTCCCATAAGAGCTCCAACAAAAGAAAAAGGAATCATTCTTTTAACCATTTCTTTATTTACTTTACCAGAAGTAGCAAATTTAAGACTACTAGCCACAGTACCTATACTAGAGGAAACTTTATTAGTTCCCAAAGCAATATGAGCTGGTAACCCAGAAGCTAAATAAGCTGGAACAGTTATTAATCCTCCACCACCAGCCACGGCGTCAATAAAAGCAGCGATAAAACAAGCCACTCCTAAAAATAGAAAAGTTCCCAAATCAATATTAGTAAAAAATTGTTCAAACATATCTCCACCCCTAAAAAATAATTATGATATTCTTTAAAATTATTATATTATTTTTTTTAATGATAGTCTATATTTTTGTTAATAAAAAGACCCCTAAGGGTCTTTAATTTTTTGTAACATAAAGAATGTATGGTCAAACTTAAAAAATAAAGTTTTTTCTAGCTATTAGAGATAACTAGAAAGCTTTAACAACTGAACCATTATATTTTTCCTCTATAAAATCAGCTACTTTTTCTGATTGTAGAGCTTTTACAAGAGATTTTATTTCAGGTTTATCTAAATCTTTTGTTCTTACAGCTATAATATTAGCATATGGAGACTCTTTACCTTCTATTACCAAAGCATCTTTAGTAGGATTTAATCCACCTTCCATAGCGAAGTTTCCATTTATTACAGCGAAATCTATATCAGTTAAAACACGAGGTAATTGAGCAGCTTCTAAAGGTTTAAATTTTAATTTCTTAGGATTTTTAGCTATATCAAACTCTGTTGAATAAAGATTTGTAGGGTCTTTTAAAGTTATAATTCCATTGTTGTGAAGAAGTATTAAAGCTCTTCCACCATTAGATGGGTCATTAGGTATAGCCACAGTTGCCCCTTTTTTAATATCATCAAGTGAAGAGTATTTTTTAGAGAATAGCCCTAATGGTTCTACATGGACATTTCCAGCATTAGCTAAATCTAATTTTCTTTCTTCAGCAAATTTTTCTAAATAAGGATAATGTTGGAAGAAGTTAGCGTCTAACTCCCCATCATTTAAAGCTAGGTTAGGAGTTACATAGTCAGTAAACTCTACTATTTTAAGTTCGATTCCCTCTTTTGCTAGTTCAGGTTTAACAACTTCTAATATTTCAGCATGAGGTACAGGAGTTGCTCCTACTTTTAAAGTAGCCCCAAAAGAAGTAGCTCCAAGAGCTAATGAAAGTAATCCAGTTAAAGCAAGTAGTCTAAAGTTTTTTTTCATAAACATCATCTCCTTAAAATTTTTATATAATTAAATATTATCTATTTTTTTTAATTCTATATACTAGATAGTTTCCAAAAGATTGAATAAGTTGAACTAAAATTATAATAACTATTACAGAGTAAATCATAATATCAGTTTTAAATCTTTGGTATCCAAATCTTATAGCTAAATCTCCAAGTCCTCCAGCTCCTATTGTACCAGCCATAGCTGAATATCCAATAAGATTTATAACTGTAACAGTAAGACCATGGATTAGATGAGGTAAAGTTTCAGGAATCATAACTTTAAATATTATAGTGAAGTTACTTGCTCCCATACTAGAACTTGCCTCAATAAGCCCTTTGTCAATTTCACTTAAAGCTCCCTCAACCATTCTAGCCACAAAAGGAGCTGCTGATATTGAAAGAGGTACTATAGCAGCTGTTACCCCTATAGTTGTACCAACTATTATTCTTGAAAGTGGAAATACACAAATCATAAGAATAATAAATGGGAAAGACCTTAAAGTATTGATACAAATTTCTAAAAATCTATTTAAAGTTGGTTTTTCTAAAATACTTCCTTGTCTAGTTACTACTAAAAGAATACCGATTGGAAATCCTATTGCCATTGAAAATATAGTTGAGAAGAATACCATGTATAAAGTCTCTAAAGTTGAAGTAAGAATCATATTAAATACCATCGTATATCACCTCCACAAAAACTCCCTCTTCTTTGAACCAATTTATAGCATCTTTTTGTTCATCTAAATGTCCAGAAAGTTCTATAAATAAGTGCCCTACTTGCATAGTAGAAAGATTTTCAATAGAACCTCCAATTATACTAAAGTCTATATCAAATTTCTTAATAGCTTTTGAAAGTATAGGTTCTTCAGCTATAGAACCAAGGAATTTAAGTTTAATGATACTTTTTCCCTCTCTCTTAACCAATTCAACAGTAGTTTGGTTATCGTTAGGAAGATTAGAAATTAACTCTTTTGTTATATCAGCTTGAGGAGCAGAGAAAATATGGTGTACTCCACCAGTTTCCACAATTTCTCCATTGGCCATAACAGCGACTTTATTACAAATATCTCTTATAACTTCCATTTGGTGAGTTATCATAACTACAGTAAGTCCAAGTTTCTTTTGAATATTTTTTATAAGTTCAAGAATAGATTTTGTAGTTTTAGGGTCTAAGGCTGAAGTTGCCTCATCTGAAAGTAATATTTCAGGGTTGTTTGCCAAGGCTCTAGCTATGGCTACCCTTTGTTTTTGTCCCCCACTTAATTGGCTAGGATAAGAATTTTTCTTTTCAGAAAGTTCTACAAGCTCTAAAAGTTCATCTACTCTTTTATCTATATCTTTTTTATTCCAATTAGCTATTTCAAGAGCAAAAGCTATATTTTCTCCTACTGTTCTTGAAGATAAAAGGTTGAAATGTTGGAATATCATTCCAATTTTCTTTCTTTTTTCAAGTAATTCTTGTTTTCCAAGAGAAACTATATTCACTCCATCTATTATTATCTCTCCACTAGTAGGCTCTTCAAGTCTGTTTAAGAGCCTAATAAGAGATGATTTTCCAGCTCCACTAAGTCCAATTATTCCGAAAATATCTCCTTTACTAATATGTAAATTGACATTTTTTACAGCATGAAGACCATTAGGATATATTTTGTTAGCATTCTTAATATAAATCATTTAACATCCCTCTTTTCTTTGATTGTGTAAAATAAAATTGTAAAAAAAAACTCTAAATTATCTACATCAAGATAACTTAGAGGATATTGCGATTGTTTATTGGTCATCGCCATCTATCTGGAATTAGCACCACACCAAAATAGTAGGTTGCTGAAACATCACAGGGCCAGTCCCTCAGTTTCTCTTGATGGATTATTTATTTGTTTGTGCTATGATATAATAAAAAAAGATATTTGTCAATAGAAAAATAAAAAAATCTAAAAAAAACTTGAAAAATCATGAAAATAATGTATGATAATCTTAAAGAGAACAAATTTCAAGTTATTATTGGAGGTAAACTTTGAAAAGAGAAGATTATATAAGTTGGGATGAATATTTTATGGGAGTTGCTTTACTTTCAGGTAAGAGAAGCAAAGACCCAGGAACTCAAGTAGGAGCTTGTATTGTTACTGAGGATAAAAAAATAGTTGGTGTAGGATATAATGGACTTCCTTTAGGTTGTAATGATGATGAACTTCCTTGGGATAGAGAGGGGGATTTTTTAGAAACAAAATATCCTTATGTTTGTCATGCTGAATTAAACGCCATACTTAACAGTACAAAGAGTTTAAAAGGTTGTACTTTATATGTAGCTCTTTTCCCATGTAATGAGTGTGCCAAAGCTATAATTCAAAGTGGGATAAAAGAGATAGTGTTTTTATCAGAAAAATATAGTGGGACCCCTACAGATATAGCCTCAAAAAAAATGCTTGATATGTCAGGGGTAAAATATAGAAAACTAAAAACAAATAGAAAAACTATAGTTCTAAATTTTGATGAATAAAAATAAAAGGGAGAAATACATAATGAGAAAACTTACAATAAAATGTCCAAACTGTAAAAAAAAGATGAGAATAATTAATAAACCAGCAAAGTTTAAATGTCCTTCTTGTGGACATATATATAAAGCTACTAGATTTTCTTTAATAGGAAATAATATTACAAGCTTTTTTATTGGGTTTGTTGACACTGTTAGAGATGCTAAAAATAATATTGTTTACAGATATAATTCAGCTAAGGCTACATACAGATATATGAGTCAACTTAAGAAAAATATGAAAAATGACCCTAATTGGTCAAATTATAGAAATCAACAAAGAGAAGAAAAACAAATGAGAGATGCCAATAAAAAATCTTTTAAAGATTTCTTTAAAAGAAAAAAATAAAACCAAAAAATATTCCTTTTAGGTATAAAAATTATTATATGATAAAATAGAAATTTTTATAAAAATATTAAGTTAATAAAGAAAATTTAAAATCTATGGTTATTTAAGAAAAAGAAAGCCTCAAAAAATTCCTTTTAGGTATAAAAATTATTATATGATAAAATAGAAATTTTTATAAAAATGTTAAGTTAATAAAGAAAATTAAAATCTATGGTTATTTAAGAAAAAGAAAGCCCCAAAAAATTCCTTTTAGGTATAAAAATTATTATATGATAAAATAGAAATTTTTATAAAAATATTAAGTTAATAAAAAAATTTAAAATTTATGGTTATTTAAGAAAAAGAAAGCCTCAAAAAATTCCTTTTAGGTATAAAAATTATTATATGATAAAATAGAAATTTTTATAAAAATATTAAGTTAATAAAAAAATTTAAAATTTATGGTTATTTAAGAAAAAGAAAGCCCCAAAAAATTCCTTTTAGGTATAAAAATTATTATATGATAAAATAGAAATTTTTATAAAAATATTAAGTTAATAAAAAAATTAAAATCTATGGTTATTAAGAAAAAGAAAGCCTCAAAAAATTCCTTTTAGGTATAAAAATTATTATATGTTATAATAAAAAATTTATTATAAAAATATATTTAATAAAATAATATTTAAAAAGTCATTTGTTTATATAATAATTTCTTGACTTTTAGAAAAAAACTGATATAATATTTCCATAAAATTAAAATGAAAGGAGATAAACATGAAAAGATTTTTAATAGCTGATGTTAACCCCACAGTACCTAGAGTGGATTTGCATTAATGATTTAGTTATCATAGATGCAAATCCTTATTGTGCTGAGGTTTGCATCTATGGCTATTGAAAACAAATGTTTATTTCATTATTATAAAGCCATTTAGATGTATTTCTAAATGGCTTTTTGTTTTTTAAGAAAAAGAGGTGAAAAATAGATGTTAAAAGTCCCGAGAATAAAAGGAATAGTAAATATAGATACCCTGAGTAAATAAAATTTTTAAAATATATGGAGGATAATATGGCAACAATAGAAACTTTAATAACTTTTGTGATTTATTTAATATTTTTAATGGCAGTAGGAATTTATTTTTATAAAAAAACTGAGACAGCTGAAGATTATGTTTTAGGTGGTAGAGGAATGGGTTCATGGGTTACAGCTCTATCAGCTCAAGCTAGTGACATGAGTGGTTGGTTATTGATGGGATTACCAGGAGCTGTATATATGACAGGGATGAGTCAAACTTGGACAGCTATAGGACTTACTTTAGGAACTTATCTAAATTGGAAAATTCTTGCTCCAAAATTAAGAGTTCAAACAGAAGAAACAGATAGTATGACACTACCTAATTTCTTAAGTAAAAAATTAGGAGACGATACAGGTACTATCAGAATATTCTCAGCTATAGTAATTTTATTTTTCTTTACAATCTATTCATCTTCTGGAATAGTAGCAGCTGGAAAATTATTTTCTAGTATATTAGGAATAGATTATAAATTAGCTATATTAATAGGAGTTGGAACTATAGTTTTCTATACTTTTATGGGTGGATACTTAGCTTGTTGTTGGACAGACTTTTTCCAAGGAACTTTAATGTTTTTAGCTATTTTAATAGTTCCTATATTAGCTTATTTTGTTGGTGGGGGAGTAGAAAATATCCAAACTATTTCACAATCTAGAAATATATCTTTAAGTTTATTTCATGGAAGCCATATAGGAATACTAGGTATTATTTCAGCTTTAGCTTGGGGATTAGGATACTTTGGACAACCTCATATCTTAGTTAGATTTATGAGTGTAAAAAATCTATATGAATTAAAAAAGGCTAGAGTTATAGCTATGTTATGGGTTATTATTTCTTTGATTGGAGCTGTTGCTATTGGAATTACAGGAATAGGATTATTTACCGATGTTTCAAAAATAGGTGGAGACTCAGAAAAAATATTTATTTATATGATTAATATGCTATTTAATCCTTGGGTAGGTGGAGTTATGTTAGCAGCTATATTATCAGCTATTATGTCCACTATCGATTCACAACTTTTAGTGTCAGCCTCTACATTATCAGAGGATTTTTATAGATATATTAAAAAAGATGCTTCAGAAAAAGAAATTATGTGGACAGGGAGAATAGGAATAATACTTATTTCAGTTATAGCTACAATAATAGCTATGGATACAAATTCTCAAATCTTATCTATGGTTTCATATGCTTGGGGAGGATTTGGAGGAGCTTTTGGACCAGCTATATTAATGACTTTATATTGTGAAAAATTAAATTGGAAAAGTGTTTTCACAGGAATGTTAGTGGGAGTTCTAGTAATAATTTTCTGGAAATTATCTGGACTAGGAAATTATCTATATGAAATATTACCAGCTTTTGTCTTAAATGGATTAACAGTATATTTATCAGAAAAATTTGTATTTGGTAGAGTTACTTTATCACAAAAAATATGTGAATAATTATGTTAATATATAAAAAATCTAAAATACTCGATATATATCTAAATAAAACTTTCAATAATTAAAACATAAAAAATTAATGAAATAAAATATAATAAAAAACTACATTCTATATTCAAAATAAGAATGTAGTTTTTTATTATCAGGTATATTTTAGAAAGATAAAAAATTTTGATATTGTATTTTAAGGAATTTTTTAATAGATAAGATGATATAAACAATTAAAACATAAAAAATATAAACAAAATATAACTTACTAACTTAATAAAAAAACAATATCAAATTAGAATGAAAATATTTTCATAATATAGAAATGTTTTTTTGTTTTAAAATAAAACTACTCTATAAAAATAAGTTAAAATTTTTTTATTTTACATAAATTTATTGAATAATAAAAATATAATTTATATTTTAGTCAGAAAATAGTATGTTATTGTAATGAAAATATTTACATAAATATAATAATTTTCATAATTTACTCTACAAAAAAATTAAATTTATCATTTTAAAATAAAATTACTATACAAAAAATAATTTAAAAATTCCTTCTTAGATTCTATATAATTAAAATGTTTAATACTCTTGTATTTAAATCAATTATGTCTAAAAATTAAAATAAAAAATTTTATTATGAAATATTATAAAATATAATTATATTTTTAATAGTAATCAATTTTGTAATAATAAAAACATAAATTAAATTTTTTAAATAAATCAATTATATCAGAAGTTATATCAAAAAAAATTATTTAAAATTATCCAATGATATTTTTAAAAATTCTATAATAATCTTTATCTAATTTACCTGTTATAAAGGAAAAAAGATACTAATAAATAAAATTATCTCTATAACTAATTCATAAAAATTTGTCATAAAAATATTTATAATATCAAATATAAGAAACATATAAAATATAAAAAATGTATCTAAAAATAATTTTTTTAAAAATACATCAATAAATATTCCTTATCATCTTTAATTTTTTTATAGACCATAAAATTATAAAAGCAAAATAATTTTAAAATTTAAAATCAATAAAAAATAACACATCTAAAAAAGTATATAAAAATCAATTTAAATTTCTTATAAATCATAAAATATAAAAGTAAAATAGCTTTAAAGCTTAAAATTAATAAAAATAATATATCTAAATAAAGTAATTAAAATCAAGTTTAATCATCTCCAGTTTCTCTGTAAACTACAAAATATAAAATTGTTTTACAAAGAAAAAGTTATTGAAAATAAAAGAAAATTTAAAAAAATGTAAAAATATTTTAAAAATATGTTGACATATTTTAATTTCTAAGGTATAATTAATCTTGTC
>NZ_JABAFQ010000019.1 GCF_012843705.1 Fusobacterium sp. FSA-380-WT-3A
ACTTACGATATAGATAGTAGAACTTCCAAATTAGCAGGGGCTTTAATATATGATGTAATGTTAAATTTAAAAAAATAAATAAAAGTTTGAGGGGGTAAAGTATGAATTTTGGTTTCAATGAACTAGGAATTTTGTTTAATTTTGATATGATAGGGACTATTGCTATTGGATTAATTTCTTTAATTGTTGGTAAAAAAATGAAAGAAAAATTAACTTTTCTTGATAGATTTGGAATACCAGCAGCTGTATTGGGAGGTATCTTATTTGCAACAGTTCATTTAATTATAAGAGTTATTGGTGTAGGAAGTATATCTTATGATACAACTTTCCAAACTCCTTTTATGGTTGTATTTTTCACAACAATAGGATTAGGTTCTTCAATAGAGGGATTAAAAAAAGGTGGAAAATTATTAATTATTTTCTGGCTTTTAAGTGGAGTTATGACATTTATGCAAACTGTAATAGGTGTAAGTCTTGCAAAAGTAACTGGAATTAATCCATTATTAGGAGTAATGGCTGGGTCAGTTTCAATGTCAGGAGGACATGGTTCAGCTGGAGCTTTTGGTCAAACAATAGAAGAATTAGGAGTAACTGGAGGGTTAACAGTAGCTTTATCAGCAGCTACTTTTGGACTTATAGCTGGAGGACTTTTAGGTTCACCATTAGCTATTCATTTAATTAGAAAATTTAATCTAAAACCAAAAGATGTAGTAAATAAAGACCAAGTTGAGAAAAAATCATCTACAGAAAGAAGAGAAATTACTTTTAATTCAATGATGAGCCATGTAACAATGCTTTCAATTGTAATGACTCTAGGAATTGCTTTAAGTACTTTCTTAAAATCTCAATTAGGAATTGCTTTACCTTCATATGTAGGGGCTATGTTCTGTGCAATTATTTTTAATAATTTAAACATTAAATTCAAATGGCTTGATTTAGATAGAAATCTTTTAAATATCATTGGTGAAACTTCATTAAATATTTTCCTATCAATGGCTTTAATTTCTTTAAAATTATGGGAACTAGCTGCTTTAGCTGTACCTTTATTAATAATTTTAATGGCTCAAGTTTTATTTATGTGGGTTTATACAAGATTTATAGTATTTAAAGCTATGGGAGGAGATTATGATGCTGCTGTAATGATATCAGGAATGTGTGGTTCAGGTCTTGGAGCTACAACAAATGCTATGATAAACATGGAAGAGGTAAGTTCTAAATATGGTTATACAGTAAATCCATATTTAATAGTACCTTTAACAGGAGCATTTTTAATAGATATATTCCAAATGCCTGTAATTATAACAGCAATAAATATGTTTAAGTAAAGAAAAAGTCATAAATAATAAAAAACAAAAAATGGCCCATTATGGGCTGTTTTTTGTTTAAAAGAAAAATTATAATAAAATATTTCTTGACTTGTTAAAATAAATTTGATATGTTGATATTATAAAGTAGGGATTAAAAAGGCTATGATTCTCCTTTTATATATTTAATGTGGTAACAAATAAGATAAAACCCATTATGAAAAAATATTAAATATAAGAGGGCATATAAAAAATCTATGATATGTTGATGTAAGGAGGAGAAAATGAAAAAAACAATTTTTGTTTTAGGATTATTAGTTTCTATAGTATCATATTCAGAAGAAAAATCTGCCGTAACAGAAGTAGTATCTTCAGTGGTATCAGAAGCAGTATCTACAGGAAAGAATATTTTAAAAGGTGTAAAAGATGGTGTAGATATGGGAAGAAAAGATGGAGAAAGCTTAGATGAAGCTTTAATCATTTATGACAAAAAACTTTTTGAAGAAAATGTAAAAGCTTCAGTTTTAACTGTAACAGAAGATGAATTAGGATATAAAGTGGTAGTTGGTTTGAAAAATGAGACAGATAAAATGATAAGATTGACAAATCTTCATGAGAAAAAATCTTTACAACTTTTAGATACTGATGGCTTTGCAGTTTTCTCTTTAGGACCATTTGATGATGTTAATATACCAAAAAAAGCTGCTGTAAAAAGTACTTTTGTATTTCCAGCTGATGGAAAACCAGAAATGATAAAAATTTATGAGAGCGAAATAAAAATTAAAGATGAAGTAATTAAAATAAAAAAATAAAAATTTTTAAATAATTTTTTATAAAAAAAAGGACTTAATCAAATTTCTATAATAATCCATTATAAAAATTCTTTAGTCCTTTTTCTTTTTATCTAATCAACATTATTGATTAGATAGAATGGAAAATTTATATATTATTTTGTGTTATCCAAAAGTTTTTTAGTAAGAAGTCTATGTTCCCACATTTCGTCTTCTGATTTATAACTTCTTTTTTCAAAAGTACTTTCTGTATAAGTATCGCCAAATATTAAATCAAGAATATGTAAAGAATCTTTTCCAGCTGCTTCTAAAGTTCCTCTACAAGAGCCACAATAACTTATTACAGAATCTTGAGTACAATCATTAGCTCTTCTAGTATAAATTTTTTCATAAAGAGCTGGATTAGAAGAACAAACCATTCCTCCTACTCCACAACATCTAGTATTTTCTTTTATATTATTCATTTCTTCATATTTATATCCAAGTTCTTTTAATATCCATCTAATATTTTCATGGTGAGATGATATATCTCTAGTTACACAAGAATCATGGATATTAAATACAACATCACTGTTTATACCTTTATTTAAACTTTCTTTTGGTAAACCAATTTTTTCTCTCATTAAATCCCAATAAGAAATAACTTTTTTTCCACTTGTAGAAACAAAAGTTTTATAGCAAGATGGACAAATTGTTATAATTGTATCAGCACCAATTTTTTCAATCTCATCGTTAGCCATTTTATTTCTAATTTTAAATTTATCTTCTTCTCCTATCATATTAGTAACTTTTCCACAACATCTCAACATAGCTGAAACATCATCACCTAAAGTTTCTTTTAAATGAGCATAAACTTTTTCTACTAATTCAGGTTTATATGCTGGAATTGTACATCCAGGTACAAAAACATATTTAGGAGATTTTTTATCTTGGACAGATGTACAATAAGTAGGATTACATTCTAAAGCTTGTATTCTATCACTGTCTAAAAGATTTTCTATAACTTGTTTATTTCCATTGTCTCTGATATATTGTCTTTTTAATTCTATAAAATTAGATTTTAAATCTAAATCTTTTGGACATTTAATAGTACATTGAGAACATTCATTACAAGAAAAAGCAATCATTTTTTCCATATGTTGATATCCTTTTTCTAAATAATCTCTAAATAGCTCTTTTGGACAAGAAGTATAATCTTTTAACATCATACATTCTTTCATACAAAGTCTACATTCACATTGACGACATCTATCAGCTTCAAATTGAGCTTGTTCTTGAGTATATCCAAGTGAAACCTCTTCAAAAGATTTTATTCTTTCTTTAGGGTCTAAGTGAGGCATAGATACTCTTCTTTCTAAAATATCTGTCCAATCAACATCTCTTCTTAATTTTGTATCATAACTAGATGTATTTGAAATCTCTCTTCCCTCTTTTAAATCTTTATTATTAAGAAATCTATCAACAGATTCAGCAGCACGACGACCTGTTGCCATAGCTTGTATTACAATAACAGATTCTCCACTAGCATCTCCTGTAATAAATACTTTTTCAATATCTTTACTTTGAAGAGTTTCTCTATCACATTCAAAAGTAGAATTTCTTTTTTGAGAAAGTAAATTGTTTGCAAAACTATTATCAACTTCTTGACCTATTGCAAAAATAATAGTGTCACAAGAAATATCTCTAAGTTGGTTTTCATCAAATTTTGGAGAAAACATGTGATTTTCATCAAATAGAGATAAACATTTTTTTAGAGTTATTTTATCAATTGAAGAATCATCATTTAGACTTATATCCTTAACCCCATATCCATGTAAAAATTCTATTTCTTCTTCAAAAGCTCCTTTAACTTCTTCTTTAGAAGCAGTCATTTCATCAAATGAACCTTCTAAACATACAGAATAAACTTTTTCAACACCAGATATTCTTCTTGAAGTTCTAGCACAGTCCATGGCTACATCTCCACCACCAACTACAAGAACAGTTTTTCCTAAATCTAGTTTTTTATCTTTTGATAAAGCTGCTTCTTTTAAAAAAGAGCTAGCACTTAAAATATTTTTTGAAGATAGATTAGTTCCAACTCTACCTTTATGTTTTCCAACAGCTACAATTACAGAATCAAAGTCTTTTAAAAGAGTTTCAAATTCTATATCTTTTCCAATTTCACAATTCATTCGGAATTTTACGCCTAATTTTTCTAAATAACTAATCTCTCTAGTAAGAATATTTCTAGGTAATCTATATTCAGGAATACCTACTGCCATCATTCCACCTTTAACAGGTAATTTTTCAAAAACAGTTACTCCATATCCTTTTCTAATAAGGTCTAAAGCAGATTGTAATCCAGAAGGACCAGCTCCAATAACAGCTACATTTTTATTTTTATAGTCTTCTTTTTCTAAACTCCATAATTTTTCATCATCATAGTGGTCAGCTATATATCTTTTTAAACCAGCAATACTCATAGGAGAGTTTATCTCATTGATTTTACATTTACCTTCACAAGGATGAGCGCAAATTCTTCCTAAAGTTCCAGGTAAAAATAATTTTTCTCTAACTGTAAGTAAAGCTTCTTCTCCTTTTCCTTCTCTAAGAAGTCTAATATATTCTTTAACATTTGTATGCATAGGACAAGTAGTGACACAAGCTGGATTTTCTTCACCCATACACTCAGAAACTATTTTTTGCATATTTTCAATGATTTCTTCTTTTAACATGATTTTCTCCTTTATCTTTTTTTAGGTTCAATAGCAAAAATAAACACTCCAGTTACAATAACTAATCCCCAAATTATAAGGTGTAAATTCATAGGAGCTCCAAAAAGAACAATACTAAATATAATTGTCCATAAAGCAGCAGTTGAATTAAGAGCTGTACCCATAGCTGCTCCTATTAAATCAACAGCTTTGTACCAACAAAGATATGTTATAGCTCCAAGAATAGCTATACCACCAAATTTAAAAACAGTTCCATTATTTATAACTTCGAAAGCTGTACCAAGTCCACCAGATAGAGGAACTACTATAAATCCATAAATTATCATAGAGATAAAATATCTTAAATATAAAAATTGTTGTGGAATTGCTTTTATATGGTCTTCATCTTTTATATGTTTCATAGCAAATCCAATAATAACTCCCTCAGAAGCCCAACCTAACACAGCTAGTAAAGCAAATAAAATTCCTGTTCCGAAAGTTTCAGGAATATTTCCTGTAGGTTTAAACCCTAACATAAAAGAACCTAAAAGACTGATGAAAATTCCAAGAACAGCTCTTTTAGTAAGTTTTTCTTTTAATAAGAAATATGAAAGAAGAGCACCAATTCCTGGATAGATAACAGATATACTAGAAGCATATGGAGCTGTAGCATATTTTATAGCCAATAAATAGGCACTCATTCCAACAGGAGCCCCAACTAAAGCAGCCACAGCTGTAGCTTTTCCTTTTTTAGTCTTTAAAAGTTCGAAAACACCTTTTAATTGACTAGAAAAAAGTAAGGTTAAAGCAATCCAAATGAAAGCAAAACTATCGTGAAAAAAAGCTGATACAAGAGGAGGAACATTGATTTTTCCCATTAAAGTAGAGTCAAGTCCCCAAGCAAAACCAACAATAACACCTAATAAAATTCCTTTTGTTCTATTGTTCATAAAATACTCCTTAAAATTTTTTTAAACTTATATAAAAATAGCAAATATTATGCCAAAATTTTTAAATCTTATTTTATCAATAAAAAAAATTATAAAAAAATAAAAAACTAGAAAAGTGTCATTTTTTATAGTATAATTAATGTAATTATTAGTGACAGTGTAATTTTAAATTACAATGGAGGAATTATGAAGTTTGATTATAAAATATTAGAAGAAATAGAAATTGGTGTTATTTTATGTAATATTTTAGGGGAAATTCAATATTCAAATAAGTGTGCTAATGAATATCTTGGTAGAGAAAAAATAAATGTTAATGAAATAATAGAGGAATTAAGAGAAAAAGAAGCCTTAAAAATGGGATTTAAGTTGTTAACAAAAACTTATAAAAATCTATTTTTTATGATTTTTTCTCAAAAAGAAGAGGGAAAATATTTAATTTTATTAAAACAAAAAGATTTTTTTAAAACTATTTTAAATGAAAATGATTCTTATACAAACGAAAAAAAATATACCTTTGAAAATGTTATAGGAAAAAGTCCACAAATTTTAAAAGTCATTGATGAATGTAAAAAGATAGCTGATGGAAATAGTAATATTCTTATAACAGGAGAAAGTGGAACAGGAAAAGAATTTTTTGCTAGAGCCATTCATAATAATAGTTCAAGAAGAAATTTTCCATTTATTCCTGTAAATTGTGGTTCAATACCTAGAGAACTTATAGAAAGTGAATTATTTGGTTATGAAAGTGGGGCTTTTACAGGAGCTAATAAACAAGGATATATAGGAAAATTTCAATTAGCTAATGGAGGAACAATATTTTTAGATGAAATAGGAGAAATGCCACTTAATATGCAAGTTTCTCTTTTAAGAGTTTTACAAGATAAATGTGTAACAAAAATAGGTTCCAAAAAATGTACTAAAGTAGATGTAAGAGTAATAGCTGCTACTAATAAATGTTTAAAAGATGAAATAAAAAAAGAGAGATTTAGGAAAGATTTGTATTATAGATTGAATGCTTTTAATATAAATATTCCACCACTAAAAGAGAGAATAGGTGATATTCCGATATTTTTAGAACATTTATTAAAAGAAAAAAGTATTGAATTAAATAAGCCTATTCCAAAAGTTCCTAAACCTCTTTTCCAAAAAATTATATCTTATTGTTGGCCAGGAAATATAAGAGAGTTACAAAATTTTGTAGAAAACTTTGTTGTATTGGATGGAATAAGTACTTATGATATAAATTTTGATGAATGTCATTGTATGACTCATGATAATTTAGGAAATAGAATTGAAATAAATCAATGTGGAGTGATAGAAAAAGTAGAGGATAAAATTTTACCTCTAGTAGAATTAGAAAAAAGAGAGATAGAAAAAGCTATAAAAATTTATGATGGAAATATGACTCACATTGCTTCTGCTTTAGGAATAAGCAGAAATGCTTTATATAATAAAATGAAAAGATACGGAATAGAAAAGTAAAAAATATTATATTTTATTAAAATAGTTTTAAAATAGTTACTTTAATGAATATTATTTTTTAGTTTCAAAAAACTTATAAAAAATAGATACATGACATTGAGGGAGAGTTAAAAATATAAACTCTCCTTTTTTATAGGAAAATTTAAAATATTTGTTTTCAATATCTTTTTTTATTATAAGTGAATTAATATTCTCTTCTGTTATACCTTTTAAAAAATTTTCAAAAATTAAAAAATAATTAATTTTTTGATTAGTGGAAAAATTTATACTATTGGTCTTTTCTTTTTTTATTTTTAAATCTTTACTTTCAATTTTTTCAAAACCTAAGATTTCAATTTTAAATATAATATATTTTAACCAAAAAATAATATTTTCTTTTTCTAAAATAGAAAAAGTCTTTTCCTCTTTAGAAAAAATATCTTTTATATATTGTTCGACTTTACTTAAAATGATAGAATTACATTTTTTACAACAAGGAATATAGGTATTATGAAAGGAAAAAAGACAATTGTTTTCATCATAAAAACCAAGTTTTATATTTTTTTCAAAAGTCCATTGAGGAATTAGATGTTCTTTTGTAATTTTTTCATTATTTCCACATAAAATACAAAATCCAATCTCTTTATTTTTAGTTAATAAACTTAAAATTGTAGTTAAATTTTCTTTTATTATATTTTTAATTTCTATTATAGCTTGATTCATGTAAAACTCCTTGTAAAAATATATCTAATTTTACTTTAAATTTATATGAAAATCAATTAAAAAATAAAAAAAACATTGAAATATAAAAAAGTTTTTTATTTCTTAAAAAAAATCTTGTATAAAAATTTTATTTATGATATACTGTTTTTTATGTGAGAACAGTTGTATCTAATTTAAAGAAAAAGGAGAGATGAATGAGAGAATTACTAAAAAAATGGACAAGTATTAGTTTAATAAAGAGAATAATAGCAGGATTAATAATAGGTGGAACTTTAGCATATATAGCTCCTGAAAAATTAAGTGGAATTGTTTTATTAGGAGACTTATTTGTTGGAGCTTTAAAATCAATAGCACCAGTTTTAGTTTTTGTACTTGTTATGGCAGCCATATTACAACATCAAAAAGGGCAAAAAACAAATATGAAATCAATTATAATTTTATATCTTTTTGGAACTTTTATAGCCTCTGTAGTTGCTGTTGTAGGAAGTTTTGTATATCCTGTTGAATTAGTTTTAAAAGCTGGGGAAAGTTCAATAGTACCTCCAGAAAATATTTATGGAGTTTTAAAAGGACTTTTAATGAATTTAGTAGACAATCCTGTTAATGCCTTATTAAAAGGAAATTATATTGGAATTTTATTCTGGAGTATAACTTTTGGATTCTTTTTAAGAGAAGCTACAGAAAATACTAAAAAAGTTATAATAGAAATATCAGAAGTAGTTTTAAATACAGTAAAATTTGTTATAGAATTTGCTCCATTTGGTATTATGGGACTTATATTTAATTCAATGCGTACAAGTGGAATAGCAAGTTTATTAATTTATGGAAAATTAATTGTGTTATTATTAGCTTGCATGTTCTTTACAGCTTTTGTAGTAAATCCTATAATAACTTATATAATGATAAGACAAAATCCATATCCATTAGTATTAAAATGTACAAGAGAAAGTGGAATTACAGCTTTCTTTACAAGAAGTTCAGCAGCAAATATTCCTGTAAATATGGATTTATGTGATAGACTTGGACTAGATAAAGAAGTTTATTCAGTTTCAATTCCTTTAGGAGCTACAATAAATATGGGGGGAGCAGCTATTACAATTTCTGTTTTTGCTTTAAGTGCTGCTCATACTTTAGGAATACAAGTGGATTTTTTCTCAGCAATACTTTTAAGTGTTTTATCAGCTATAAGTGCTTGTGGAGCTTCTGGAGTAGCTGGAGGTTCTTTACTTTTAATTCCACTTGCTTGTAGTTTATTTGGAATTCCTAATGATATAGCAATGCAAGTTGTTGGAGTTGGATTTATAATTGGAGTAATTCAAGATTCTTGTGAAACAGCTTTAAATTCTTCAACAGATGTATTATTTACAAGTATAGCTGAATTTTCAAACTGGAGAAAAGAAGGAAAAGAAATAGTTATAAAATAATAATCCTAAGAAATATATAAATACACTTCTAAATTATTTTTAGAGGTGTATTTTTCTATTCAAAAATAAATTTATCTTTAAAATATATAATGTAGTAAAACACAATGATATAAAAAAATGAAAAAATAAATTTTATTATAATATCTATTTAGTACATTTTATATTTCAAGTAAAGAATACTATAATTTAAATTAATTATAAATATGTTTTGTTATTTTAATTTCTTTAAAATTGTAATTGTCATTATAGAAAAACAAAGTAATCCACCTAAAAAATTTGAAACAGGTTCAGCCATAAATACCCCTTGTACACCTAAATTACTAACTCTTGGCAATAAAAATGTTAGGGGAACAACAATTATAACTTTTCTGAACAATGAAAAGAAAATAGCATATTTCTTTTTATTTAATGATTTGAAAACAGTTTGCCCACTATACATCAAAGCTTGAAAGATAAAAGCAAAGAAATAGATATGTAAAGATGATATAGATTTTTCTATAAGATTTTTATCATCATTAAAAATTTTTATAAAAAATTCTGGAAATAATAATACAGACCCCCAAATAATTCCTGTATAAAATAATCCTAAAATAGTAACTATAATAATAGTTCTTTTTAAATCTTTATATTTTTTAGCTCCATAATTAAAACTTAAAAAAGGAGAAACTCCATCAGTTAAAGCTGAAAGAGGTGTATCTAAAATTTGGCGAATAGAATTTATAATTGTCATGATAGAAATATATAAATCTCCACCAAATAATCCTAACATATTATTGCTAAAAATCTGAACTAAACTATTAGTTCCTTGCATAACAAAACTTACAGTTCCAAGACTTATAATATCAAACATTCTTTTCTTTTCTAATTTTATAGGATTTTTAATTTGTAATTTTAATTCTGCTCTGTCACCAGTTAAAAATTTTAAAACAAATATAGCTGATATAAATTGGGAAATAACAGTTGATATAGCTGCTCCATTTACTCCAAAATCCAAGATAAATATAAAAATAGGGTCAAGAATAATATTTGTAATAGCTCCTAAAAAAATTGTTAACATTCCAATGTTGGCAAAACCTTGAGAATTTATATAGGGATTCATGCCAAGAGAAATCATAGTGAAAATTGTTCCTAAAAGATAAATTCTCATATAAGGTAAAGCATAATTCATAAGAGTATTAGAGGCTCCAAATAAAAATAATAGAGGTTTTGAAAAAAATAAACCTAAAAATGTTAAAATGAAACTAGTAATTATTAACATATAAAATGAAGTGTTCATGATATTTTTAGCTTCTTTTAAATTATTTTTTCCTCTTTCAATAGAACAGAGAGGGGCTCCCCCACTTCCAAATAAATTTGTAAAAGCATTAATAAGAGAAATAATTGGGAAACAAACTCCAACTCCAGCAAGAGCCAATGTTCCCTCATTAGGAATTCTACCTAAATATATTCTATCTACAATATTATACATTAGACTTAATGTCTGAGCTATCATCATAGGAAAAGCTGATAAAAATATGTTTTCAATGACTTTTCCATTGGAAAAATCAATTTGTTTTGCTTGCATTGAAAAATCACCTTGAAAATTAATTGTTTAAGATAAATTATATCATAAATTTAAGGAAAAAATTAATTTTAGAAATTAAAATTTTAAAATTAACATTATATGCAAAAAATTAGAATTAAGAATATTAAATAAAAAAGTTGTGGACAAATTGCCCACAACCTAAAATAATAATTATTAATCTTCTTGTTCTATCTTCATTTGGATATAGTCGTCATAAGACATTAATTTATCAACTATAGTTCCATCTGGTAATATTTCTATAATTCTATTTGCAACTGTTTGGATAAACTCATGGTCATGTCCAGCAAATACAATTGTTCCAGGGAATTTTATAAGAGCTTTGTTTAAAGATGTAATTGACTCAAGGTCTAAGTGGTCAGTAGGGTTATCAAATAGTAATGCATTAGCTCCTGACATCATCATTCTTGATAACATACATCTAACTTTTTCTCCTCCTGATAAAACTTTGGCTTTTTTAAGAGATTCTTCACCAGTAAATAACATTCTTCCTAAAAATCCTCTAACAAAAGCGTCATGTTGGTCAGGAGAATAAGGTCTTAACCATTCAACAAGGTCTAAATCAACACCATCAAAGAATTTAGAGTTATCTTTAGGCATATAAGCATGAGTTACAGTAACTCCCCAAGTAACACTTCCTGTATCTGGTTCTAAATCTCCAGCTAAAACAGAAAGTAAAGTTGTTTTTAAAATATCATTATCAGATATAATAACTACTTTATCTCCTGTATTGATAGTGAAAGATAAATCTTTGAAAATTTCAACACCATTTATAGATTTAGAAATATTTTCAACTTTTAACATATTGTTTCCAGCTTCTCTATCAGGTTTAAATTCAATAAATGGATATTTTCTATTTGAAACCTGCATATCTTCAAGTTGCAATTTTTCTAATTGTTTCTTTCTAGATGTAGCTTGTTTAGATTTAGCAGCATTAGCTGAGAATCTAGCTATAAATTCTTGTAATTCTTGTCTTTTTTGTTCCAATTTTTTATTTTTATTAGCTATTAAACTTAACATAAGTTGGCTTGACTCATACCAGAAATCATAGTTTCCAACAAACATTTTAATTTTTCCATAGTCTATATCAGCTATATGTGTACAAACTTTGTTTAAGAAATGTCTATCATGAGAAACAACAATAACAGTAGTATCATCTAAATCCATTAAGAAATTTTCTAACCAAGCAACAGCTTTTATATCAAGTCCGTTTGTAGGCTCGTCTAAAAGAAGTACATCTGGATGACCAAATAATGCTTGTGCAAGTAAAACTTTAACTTTTAAAGGTTCCTCTAAATCTCTCATAAAAGCTTCGTGAAGATTAGCTTTTATTCCAAGTCCTGTAAGTAATGTAGCAGCCTCAGATTCAGCATCCCAACCATTAAGTTCAGCAAATTCTCCCTCTAAATCAGCAGCCCTCATTCCATCTTCTTCTGTAAAATCTTCTTTAGCATAGATTTCATTTTTTTCAACTATAATATCCCAAAGTCTTTTATGTCCCATAAGAACAACATCTAAAACTTTTGAGTCTTCAAAAGCAAAGTGATTTTGTGATAAAACAGCCATTCTTTTGTTTTTATCTAATATAACTTCCCCTTCAGTTGGAGTGATAACTCCAGAAAGTATTTTAACAAAAGTAGATTTTCCAGCTCCATTAGCTCCAATTAATCCGTAACAGTTTCCTGGTGTGAATTTAATGTTTACATCTTCAAAAAGTTTTTTATCAGGAAACCTCATTGATAGATTACTTGTAGAAATCATTTATAGTATTCCTCCTAAATATTTAAAATTTAACATTCGCTCTATTATAACATAAAGTACAAAAAAATAAAATATATTTTTACCAAAAATAAAAAAACACTTGCTCATAATAAAATTTAATGTTATTATATACTCTGTGAAATTTTTATGAGGTAGAGAGAATATGAATAATATATTAACCCCATTGAAAATAAAAAATATAGAGATAAAAAATCGTGTTGTTTTACCACCTCTTGTTAGATTCTCAATGATAGAAGAAGATGGATATGTAACAAGTAAACTTCTAAAATGGTATGAAGGAATTGCAAGAGATGGAGTTGGAATGATAATAGTAGAGGCTACTTGTGTAAGTTCTGATGGAAAACTTCGTGAAAACCAATTAGGAATTTGGGATGATAGTTTTATAGAGGGACTTAGTAAAATAGCTTTAATTGGTAAAAAATATGAAATTCCAATGCTTATTCAAATTCATCATGCAGGGTTTGGAAAAAATATAAAGGATGTAGAGGGAACTATCTTAGATGATATACTAGAAAAATTTGTTGAAGCTTTTAAAAGAGCTAAAAAATGTGGATTTGACGGAATAGAAATTCACGGGGCTCATACATATTTATTATCACAATTAAATTCAAGATTATGGAATACAAGAGAGGATAAATATGGTGGAGATTTTCAAAAGAGAATGTATTTCAATAAAACTTTGATTGAAAGGACTAGAGAACTTTTTGATGAAAATTTTATTCTTGGATATAGAATGGGAGGAAATGAGCCTAGTCTAATAGATGGAATAGAAATAGCAAAATATTTAGAAAAGCTTGGAGTAGATTTATTACATATTTCTACTGGAATTCCAGAAGAGAGATTTAGACAAGCAGCTAAAATAGATAATTTTCCTGAAAATTATCCAGAAGAAAAAAGTTTTAATTTAGATTGGGTTATTTATATGGGAGTTCAAATTAAAAAACACCTTAATATTCCTGTTATAGGTGTTAGAAATATAAGAACAGAAGAACAGGTTAGTTATTTAATAGAAAATAATCTTTTAGACATGGTAGCAGTTGGTAGAGCCATGATATTTACAAATAGATGGATGAAAAAAGCAAGAGAATCATATTTGAGAAGGATAAAAAATGAAACCAAATAGTATTGATATATTTTGTGATGTTATAGATAATTATGGAGATATTGGAGTAGTTTATAGATTTGCTAAAGAGATGAAAAGAGTATTTCCTTCAGCAAGAATAAGGGTTATTTTAAATAAGTTAGAGGAATTAATAAAAATTAATAAAGAAGCTACTTATAGAGAATATCAAGTAATTAATGGAATAGAATATATATTTGAAGATTTTTTTAAAAAAAATTTTGAAGAATTTGGAGTTTCTGATATAATAGTAGAAGCTTTTGGTTGTGATATATTTGAAGAATATATCAAATTAGGAAAAGTACAATCAAAACTTTGGATAAATTTAGAATATCTTTCAGGAGAAAAATGGATAGAAGATTTTCATCTAAAGCAGTCTTTAATAGATTCTAAAACTTTAAAAAAAATATTTTATATGCCAGGTTTTTCAGAAAAAAGTGGTGGAATATTAATAGATGAAGAGTTTTTGAAAAATAAAGAATATGGAAAAAATAATAGAGAGAAAGTTTTAAGAGAGTTTTTTCAAGATTTTAATTTTAATAACAAAATGGTTGGAACAATATTTTCTTATGAAAAAAACTTTGAAAATCTTTTAGAAACTCTTAATAAACAGGAAAGAGAAACTGTTTTGATTCTTATGGGAGAAAAAACTCAAAAAAGTTTTTCTAAATTTTTTGAAAAAAATTTAACAGAGGACTTTTTAAAGTGGAAAAAATATGATAAAATATATCTGTATAATGCTCAGTTCTTTTCACAAGAGGAATATGATAAAATAATATCAGCTGTAGATTTTAATTTTACAAGAGGAGAAGATTCTATTGTTAGAGCTCTTCTTATAGGAAAACCTTTTTTATGGCATATATACTTACAAGAAGATAAAGTTCATATGTTAAAATTGAGAGCTTTTTTAGATAGATTTTCTGAAAGTATTTCTTTAAATGAAGAAGAAAAAAAAGTATTAAAAGAATATTTTAAACTTTTAGATGAATATAATGATAGAGAAACAAATTCCTTTGAAAGAGGAAAAGAGGATTTTTCTATTTTCTTTGAAAAGTTTCATACAATAAATAAGATTTGTGAAGAATATAGCAAATTTTTATTAGAAAAATGCAATCTAACAAAAAAATTATATACATATATAAATGAAATTTAAAGGGGGACAAAATGAAATTTGCTCAAGAATTAAGACAAGGGTCTACTATTAAAATAGGAAATGATCCATTTATCGTATTAAAAGCAGAGTACAACAAATCTGGAAGAAATGCTGCGGTAATGAAATTAAAAATGAAAAATCTAATCGCTGGAAACATTGTTGATACAGTTTTAAAAGCTGATGAGAAAATGGACGATATCAGATTAGATAAAGTTAAATGTATCTATTCATACAATGATGGAACTAACTACATCTTCTCTAATCCAGAAACTTGGGACCAAATTGAATTATCAGCTGAAGAATTAGGAAACGCTTTAAACTACTTAGAGGAAGAAATGGAAGTTGCAGTAGAATACTATGAGTCAACTCCAGTTGCAGTAGAATTACCTACATTTGTTGAAAGACAAATTGAATATACTGAACCAGGATTAAGAGGAGATACTACTGGAAAAGTTTTAAAACCAGCTAGATTAAACACTGGATTTGAGATTCAAGTTCCTTTATTCGTTGAACAAGGTGAATGGATTAAAATAGACACTAGAACAGACGAATATGTTGAAAGAATTAAAAAATAATTAAAATAAATTAAGCCTTGGATATTTTCCAAGGCTTTTTTATATGATAATTAAATTTAATATAGAAAAAATTATTATAATCATATTAAGAGTTATTTTATACTATATTTTCTAGGAATAAATTAAAAGGTATAAATAAAATCTTTATAAAGTTAAAAAATTTAAATAAAGTGTAACTGATAAAACTTAATTAAAAAAAGCCATTGTATTATTTAAAATAAAAATCAATGACTTTTTTATTTTTATAGAATTTCTCTACCTTCTAAAGCTTTAGATATAGTAGCATTGTCAGCGAATTCTATATTTCCTCCCATAGGAATTCCACTAGCTAATTTTGAAACTATGACTCCAAAAGGCTTTAAAAGTTTAGTTAAATACATAACTGTAGTTTCTCCTTCTAAATCAGAACTTAAAGCAAAAATAATTTCTTTAATATTTTCTTTACTAACTCTTTCTAACAAAGATTTTATATTTAATTTATCTGGAGTAATTCCATCTAAAGGTGCAATTTTTCCATTTAAAATATGATAAACTCCATTAAATTTTCCTGTTTTCTCAAGAGTGATAATATCTCTTGAATCTTCTACAACACAAATTGTTTCATGGTCACGATTAAGATTACTACAAATATCACAAATATCTTCTTCACTATAATTACCACACACAGAACATTTTTTTACTAAAGTTTTTGAATCCTTAAGAGCTTGGATAAAAGTTTCAATTTCTTTTTCAGGTGTATTTAACACATAAAAAGCCAGCCTTGTGGCAGATTTTCTCCCTATTCCTGGAAGTTTATTAAATTCATCAATTAATATTTCTAAATGTTTAGAACTCATTTTTTTCCTTTCATAAGCTATTTAATAATTTATTCATATTTTATAATATAATTTTTTTTTTTGCAATGGTATTATGGGAAAAGGCATAAATATTGAAAAAAAACTAAAATTGTGGTAAAATATGATAATAAGAATAGATAATGTATTAAAAGATAATAATTATTTTATGGAGGAGAAATGGGATTTTTTGATAAATTTTTTGGAAGAAAGAAAAAAGAGGAGGAAAAGAAAAAAGAAACTCTTGAAAATCTTGTTCAAGAACAAGAAAATAATCTTGTAGAAGAAAAAGTAGAAGAGCAAATTATAGAAAATATAAATGAAAATAAAGAAAGATTAGAAATTGAAAAAGATAATGTAGAAACAGAAAAAGAAGAAATAATTTTTGAAGAAGAAAAAGGAAACTTAAAAAAAATAGAGGAGATAAACAAGGAAAAATCAGAAAATATAGAAATAGAAGAAAAAGGAAATGTATTAGAAGAAGAGAATAAAGTAGAAAAAATAGAAAATGAAATAATAGAAAAAAAACAAGAAGAAAAAGAGAAAAAAGGTTTTTTTGTTAGTCTAAAAGAAAAGTTATTTAGAACAAGGGAAGGATTATTTCATAAAATAAAAAATATTTTTTCAGGAAGAACTACTATAGATGATGACTTATATGAAGAATTAGAAGAGCTACTTATTCAATCAGATATAGGTTTTGATATGACTGTAAAAATAGTAAGTGCTTTAGAAAAAGAAATAAATAAAAGGGATATAAAAAATCCTGAGGAAATATATGGCGTTTTAAAAGAAGTTATGGAAAGATTCCTTATTAATGAGGGAAATCAATTAGATATAGTTGATGGAGAACTTAATGTAATATTGATTGTAGGAGTAAATGGAGTTGGAAAAACTACAACTATTGGGAAACTTGCTAAAAAATATAAAGCTCAAGGGAAAAAAGTAATTGTTGGAGCTGCTGATACTTTTAGAGCAGCAGCTATAGAACAATTAGAAGAGTGGGGAAAAAGAGCAGATGTAGAAGTTGTAAAAAAAGAACAGGGAAGTGACCCAGGTTCTGTAGTTTTTGATGCTATTCAAGTAGCTCAAGATAAAAAAGCTGATATTTTGATTATAGATACAGCAGGAAGATTACATAATAAAAGTAATCTTATGAAAGAGCTTGAGAAAATAAATAATATAATACAAAAAAAATTAGGACATAATAGATATGAATCTATTTTAGTTATTGATGGAACAACTGGACAAAATGGACTTACTCAGGCAAAAATATTTAATGAAGTAACAAAATTAACAGGATTTATAGTTACAAAACTTGATGGAACAGCAAAAGGTGGAATAGTGTTCAGTATATCTGAAGAAATAAAGAAACCTATTAAATACATAGGTGTGGGAGAAAAAATAGAAGATTTAAGAGAATTTAATATTAAAGATTATATAGATGCTATTTTTGATTAAAAATTTTTAAATATTACAATAATCTTTAAGAAAAAAATAAAAAACTTTTAAAAAATATTGTAAAAATCTTGAAAATTTGTTAATATATATGTGAAAGTTTTTTAAAAATGTTTAATATTGTTTAACAGTTAAAAATTTCTACATAATAAAGTTAAAGTGAAAATTATCAAGGGAGGATAAAAATGAGTTTTTTAGGAAAAGTAAGAAAGAAAGCTTTACAAGCTTACAGTAGAATAGTTCTACCTGAAGCAACAGATGAAAGAGTTTTAAGAGCAACAGCAGAAATTTTAAAAGAAAAATTAGCACGTCCAGTATTAATTGGAAATGCTGAGAGAATAGCTTTAGATGCTAAAGCTTATGAAATTTCTTTAGAAGGAGCAAAGATAGTTGACCCTGAAAAATTTGAAAGAATGGATGAATATGCTCATAAATTTGCAGAAATGAGAGCAAAAAAAGGAATGACTTTTGAAAAAGCAAAAGAGATTTTAACAACAGATGTAAACTTCTTAGGAGCTATGTTAGTTAAAATGGGTGATGCAGATGGAATGGTATCTGGTTCATTATCACCTACAGCAAACGTATTAAGAGCAGGAATCCAAGTTATAGGAACTAAACCAGGAGTAAAAACAGTTTCTTCTGTATTTGTTATGGAATTAACACAAAAACAAGATTTATTTGGAAATGTTTTATTATTTGGAGACTGTTCAGTAATTCCTAGACCAACTTCTGAGCAATTAGCTGATATTGCAACTTCAGCAGCCGAAACAGCTCAAACAATAGCAGGAATCAATCCAAGAGTAGCATTATTAACTTTCTCTACAAAAGGTTCTGCAAATCATGAATGTGTCGATTTAGTAAAAGAAGCAGGTTCAATATTAAGAGCAAGAAAAGTTGGATTTAGATTTGATGATGAATTACAAGCAGACGCAGCTATTGTTAAATCAATAGGAGAAATTAAAGCTCCATTATCAGATGTATCTGGAAATGCAAACGTATTAATATTCCCAACTTTAGCAGCAGGAAATATAGGATATAAATTAGTTCAAAGATTAGCTGGTGCAAATGCTTATGGACCAATCATTCAAGGTTTAGCATCACCTATCAATGACTTATCAAGAGGATGTTCAGCAGAAGATATTGTTGTATTAACAGCAGTTACTTCAGCACAAGCTTGTGCAATGTGTGGGGTAGAAGATTAATTAAAAATTTAAAAACATAAAATTATTTATTATTGAGGAGTGTATTTTTAAATGAAAGTTTTAGTTATAAATTGTGGAAGCTCATCTTTAAAATATCAATTATTAAATCCTGAAAATGGAGAAGTTTTTGCAAAAGGACTATGTGAAAGAATAGGTATAGAAGGTTCTAGAATGGAATATGAAGTTCCAGCTAAAGATTTTGAAAAAGAATTTTTAAGCCCTATGCCTACTCATAAAGAAGCATTAACATTATTAATAAACACTTTAACTGATAAAGAAATAGGAGTTGTAGCATCAGTAGATGAAGTTGATGCTATAGGACACAGAGTTGTTCACGGAGGAGAAGAATTTGCAAAATCAGTTCTTTTAACGCCAGAAGTTATGAAAGCTATTGAAGCTAATAATGAGTTAGCACCTTTACATAATCCAGCTAACTTAATGGGTATTGAAACTTGTATGGAACTTATGCCTGGAAAACCTAATGTAGGAGTATTTGATACAGCTTTCCATCAAACAATGCCTAAAAAAGCATTTATGTATGCTTTACCATATGAAGATTATACAGAATTAAAAGTTAGAAAATATGGATTCCACGGAACATCTCACAAATTTGTTTCTGAAGAATGTATAAAAGCATTAGGAAATCCAGAACATTCAAGAATAATTGTTTGTCACTTAGGAAATGGAGCATCTATATCTGCTGTAAAAGATGGAAAATGTATAGATACATCTATGGGGCTTACTCCATTACAAGGTGTAATGATGGGAACTAGATGTGGAGATATAGATCCAGCAGCAGTATTATTTATTAAAGGAAAAAGAAATCTTTCTGATAAAGAAATGGATGCTAGATTAAATAAACAATCAGGAATTCTTGGAGTATATGGAAAATCTTCTGACTGTAGAGATATGGAAAATGGAGTTGCTGAAGGAGATGAAAGAGCAATTCTTGCAGAGCAAATGTTCATCTATAAAATAAAAGCTTATGTAGGAAACTATGCAGCACAATTAGGTGGATTAGATGCAATTTGTTTCACTGGTGGAATAGGAGAAAATGCTGCTGGAGTAAGAGCAGGAGTAGTAGAAGGATTAGAATTTATGGGAGTAAAAATTAATCCAGAAGTAAATAATGTTAGAAAAAAAGGAACTGTTGATTTATCAGCAGCTGATTCTAAAGTAAAAGTTTTCAAAATTCAAACTAATGAAGAATTAGCAATAGCTAGAGATACTTTTGAAATAGTAACAAAATTATAATTAAATTTTAGCCAAAAAACATAAAATAAATAAATTTAAAGAGTCAAAGGGAGGAAACAACATGGCAAAAAAAATGCAAACAATGGATGGTAACCAAGCTGCTGCATATGCATCATATGCATTTACAGAAGTAGCAGGAATTTACCCAATAACTCCATCATCACCAATGGCAGAATATACTGATGAATGGGCAGCAAAAGGAATGAAAAATATATTTGATGTTCCAGTAAAATTAGTAGAAATGCAATCAGAAGCAGGAGCTGCAGGAACTGTTCACGGTTCATTAATAGCAGGGGCTTTAACAACAACTTATACAGCTTCTCAAGGATTATTATTAAAAATTCCTAATATGTATAAAATAGCTGGAGAATTATTACCAGGTGTTATCCATGTATCTGCAAGAGCTCTATCAACTCATGCATTATCAATTTTTGGAGACCATCAAGATATTTATGCAGCTAGACAAACTGGATTTGCAATGTTTGCAACTAACTCAGTTCAAGAAGTTATGGACTTAGCAGGAGTAGCTCACTTAGCAGCTATTAAATCAAGCATTCCATTCTTACATTTCTTTGATGGATTCAGAACTTCTCACGAAATTCAAAAAGTTGAAGTTATGGATTATGAAGTATTTAAAAACTTAATAGATATGGAAGCTGTAGAGAAATTCAGAAAAAGAGCTTTAAACCCTGAGTTCCCAGTAACTAAAGGTTCTGCACAAAATGATGATATCTACTTCCAAGGAAGAGAAGCTCAAAATAAATTCTATGAAGCAGTACCAGATATCGTTAATTACTATATGGGAGAAATTTCAAAAGTAACTGGAAGAGATTATAAACCATTTAACTATGTAGGACATCCAGAAGCTGAAAGAGTAATAGTTGCAATGGGTTCTGTTTGTGAAGCAGCAGAAGAAGTTGTTGATTACTTAGTAGCTCAAGGAGAAAAAGTTGGTTTAGTAAAAGTTCACTTATATAGACCATTCTCTTCTAAATATTTCTTTGATGTATTCCCTAAAACAGCTAAAAAAGTTGCTGTGTTAGATAGAACAAAAGAATCTGGATCAATTGGAGAGCCTTTATATCTAGATGTAAGAGCTTTATTCTATGGAATGGAAAATGCTCCTGTAATAGTTGGAGGAAGATACGGATTATCATCTAAAGATACAACACCTGCTCAAATATTTGCAGTATATGATGAATTAACAAAAGATGAACCTAAAAATGGATTCACAATTGGTATTGAAGATGACGTTACTTTCACATCTTTACCATTAACTAACCATACAGTTGTTTCTCAACCTGGATTAAAAGGATGCCTATTCTTTGGATTAGGATCTGATGGTACAGTTGGAGCAAACAAAAACTCAATAAAAATTATTGGAGATAAAACAGATTTATATGCACAAGCATATTTTGCATATGACTCTAAAAAATCTGGAGGAGTTACTAGATCTCACTTAAGATTTGGTAAAAAACCAATTAAATCTACATACTTATTAAATGCACCTTCATTTGTTGCATGTTCAGTACCAGCATATGTTGGAAAATATGATATGATCAACAACTTAAAAGATGGTGGAACATTCTTATTAAACTGTGTATGGGATAAAGATGAAGTATTAACACATATTCCTAATGATTTCAAAAAATTATTAGCTGAGAAAAATGCAAAATTCTATATTATCAACGCAACTAAACTTGCTAGAGAAATAGGATTAGGAAATAGAACTAACACAATAATGCAATCTGCATTCTTCAAATTAGCTGACATTATTCCATTTGAAGAAGCTCAACAATATATGAAAGATTATGCTAAAAAATCTTACGCTAAAAAAGGAGACGATATCGTTAAATTAAACTGGGACGCTATCGATGTAGGAGCAGATGGATTAGTTGAAATTGCTGTAGATCCAGCATGGAAAGATTTACCAGTAGAAACTAAAGCTTGTTCAGACGAATGTTGCTCTTCTTGTGGATGCGGATGTGAAGATAAAACTAAAGCATATGCTGAAAATATCTCTTATCCAGTTAACCATGTAAGAGGATATGATTTACCAGTTTCAGCTTTCAAAGGATATGAAGATGGAACTATGGAAAATGGATTAGCAGCTTATGAAAAAAGAGGAGTTGCAGTAATGGTTCCAGAATGGCAAATGGCTAACTGTATCCAATGTGGACAATGTTCATATGTATGTCCTCATGCTGCAATCAGACCATTCTTATTAGATGAAAATGAAGTTGCAAATGCACCAGAAGGATTAGAAGTTGCTAACCCTATTGGAAAAGGATTTGATGGATTAAAATATAGAATGCAAGTGTCAATAATGGATTGTACAGGATGTGGATCTTGTGCTGATGTATGTCCAGCTAAAGAAAAAGCATTAGTAATGGTACCTATCGATACAGCTAAAGAAGATAAAGAAGATGTTTATGCAGAATATATGTATAACAAAGTAACTTATAAAGATAATTTAATGGCTAAAAATACTGTTAAAGGATCTCAATTTGCTCAACCATTATTTGAGTTCAACGGAGCTTGTCCAGGATGTGGAGAAACTCCATACTTAAAAGCTATAACTCAATTATTTGGAGAAAATATGATGGTAGCTAATGCAACTGGATGTTCTTCAATTTATTCAGGATCATCTCCATCAACTCCATATTGTAAAAATGCAGAAGGACATGGACCATCTTGGGGATCTTCATTATTTGAAGATAATGCTGAGTATGGAATGGGAATGCATGTTGCAGTTGAAGCTTTAAGAGATAGAATTCAAACTGTAATGGAAAAAGCAATGGATCAAGTTGGAGAAGAAGTAGCTGCTCTATTCAAAAAATGGATAGAAAATAGAAATTCTTCTGTAGTAACAAGAGAAGTTAAAGATCAATTAGTTCCAGCATTAGAATCTTGTGGATGTGAAGTAGCTAAAGAAATCCTTTCTTTAAAACAATATCTAGTTAAAAAATCTCAATGGATAGTTGGAGGAGATGGATGGGCTTATGACATTGGTTATGGAGGATTAGACCATGTATTAGCAACTAATGAAGATGTTAACGTAATCGTATTAGATACAGAAGTTTACTCTAATACAGGAGGACAAGCATCAAAATCAACTCCTACAGGAGCAATTGCAAAATTCGCTGCTGCTGGTAAAGCATTCAAGAAAAAAGATTTAGCTGCAATAGCAATGTCTTATGGACATATCTATGTTGCTCAAGTATCTATGGGAGCTAACCAACAACAATTCTTAAAAGCTATAGCTGAAGCTGAAGCTCACCAAGGACCTTCAATCATCATAGCTTATTCACCATGTATCAACCATGGAATTAGAAAAGGAATGAACAAATCTCAATTAGAAATGAAACTTGCTACTGAATGTGGATACTGGCCAATATTTAGATATAACCCAGCATTAGAAGCAGAAGGTAAAAATCCACTAATAATAGATTGTAAAGAACCTAACTGGGATAAATATGAAGAATACTTATTAGGTGAAGTAAGATACGCTACATTGAAAAAAGCAAATCCTGCTCATGCTGAAGCATTATTCATAAAAAATAAAGCAGATGCTCAAAGAAGATGGAAACAATATAAGAGATTAGCAGCTATGGATTTCTCTAAAGAAGACTAATAGTTAGTTATTTCTTAAGTTGTAAAATCTAATTAAATAATGATAAATATGGGATCGATGTATATCGGTCCCAATTTATTATATAAGGAGAATATAAAATGTTTATAAGAACTAGACGGTTAAGAAAATCATCAGTAATGAGAGAAATGGTAAAAAATGTAACAATTAATTTAAATCAACTAGTTTATCCTCTATTTATAGAAGAAGGAAAAAATATTAGAGAAGAGATAGATTCTATGCCTAATCAATACAGATTATCAATAGATAATTTAGAAAGTGAGATAAAAGAAATAGTTGATTTAGGAATAAAATCTATATTATTATTTGGAATTCCTAAAATAAAAGATGAAATTGGTAGTGAGGCTTATAATGATAATGGTATTGTGCAAAAAGCTATTAGATTTATAAAAGAAAAATTTTCAGAAATTTTAATAATCACTGATGTTTGTATGTGTGAATATACTTCACATGGTCATTGTGGAATATTAAATAATTGTGATGTAAATAATGATATAACTTTAAAATATCTTTCCAAAATAGCTTTATCTCATGTAAAAGCTGGTGCTGATATAGTAGCTCCTTCAGATATGATGGATGGAAGAATAGAAGCCATTAGAAAAACTTTAGATGAAAATGGATATGTAGATATTCCAATAATGGCTTATAGTGTAAAATATGCTTCAAGTTATTATGGGCCTTTTAGAGATGCTGCAGATTCTGCTCCTAGTTTTGGTGATAGGAAAACATATCAAATGAATTTTAGAAATAATAAAGAGTATTTTAGAGAAATAGAAGCAGATATTGAAGAAGGAGCAGATTTTATTATGGTAAAACCAGCTCTTGCTTATTTAGATGTATTAAAAGATGTATCAAATAGAATTAATTTACCAGTAGTAGCTTATAATGTAAGTGGAGAATATTCCATGGTAAAAGCAGGAAGTAAAAATGGATGGATTAATGAAAAGAATATAGTTATGGAAAATATCTATGCTATGAAAAGAGCAGGAGCAGATATTATTATAACTTATCATGCTAAAGATATAGCAAGATGGGTAAAAGATGGAGAAATAATATTATAATGAAATTAGAGAATTTTATAGTTATCGGAATATCACATTTAGAGTATGATACTGAAAAAAGAGAAAATTTTATAAAAAAAAATCCTGAGAAGTTTATTGAATATTTAAAAAAAGATAGTTATATTGAAGGATATATAAGTGTTATAACATGTCTTAGAGTGGAATTCTATATAGATTTAGGTAAAAATTCTTTAAAAGATTTTTTGAATACAACTAAAGTAAAAGAATTTTTTAAATTTGAAAAAATATTTTTTAAATCTGGAAAAGAGGCGATAGAATATTTATTTAAAGTAAGTTGTGGATTTTATTCAATAATAAAAGGAGAAGACCAAATTTTAGCTCAAATAAAAAAAAGTTATTTGGATTCTTTAGAAAAAAATACAAGCAGTAAATTATTAAATGTGATATTTAATAAAGGAATAGAATTAGGAAAAAAATTTAGAACAGAAAGTGAGATATCTCATAATGCTTTATCTTTAGAAGCTATATCACTTAAATTTATAAAAGATTCAATAGATATATTAGAAAATAAAAAAATTTTAATTTTGGGAATAGGTGACTTAGCACAAAGTATATTACATCTTTTAATAAAAGAAAATACAAAAAATATAACAATAACAAATAGAACTGAGCATAAAGCTTTAGAAATAAAAAATATCTATAAAGATGTTAGTGTAATAAGTTTTAATAAAAAGAATGAAGCAGTAATTGAATCAGATATTGTAATAAGTGTCACTTCTGCCCCACATCTTGTATTAAAAAAAGAAGAATTAGAAAGTAAAATAAAAACTAATAAAAAATATATTTTTTTAGATTTAGCAGTGCCTAAGGATATAGATCCACAATTATCTAAATTACAAAATATAGATTTATTTAATTTGGATGATGTTTGGAATGTATATAATAGGAATGTAAAAAATAGAGAGAACATTTTAGAAAAATTTGAATTTTTAATTTATGAGCAAATAGAAAAATTAGAGAAATGGTTTCAATGGAAAGAAAAAATGGAGACTGATTAATATTTCAGCCTCCATTTTTTATTATTTTATATGTTTATTTTTTAATTTTTCTAATAATTCCTCATCAACTGGAATATCCTCAACATATAATCTAGGAATAACTCTATCCATAGGAAGAATTCCTACAGACATTGCAATTCCTTCAGGTAAGGACATTCTAAAAGTTTTTAGATATTTAAGCATAGTATCAACAGATTTTTCAGGAACAGTTAAAAGAAAGATACAATCTGTTCCCGGCCAGATATTTGTATTCTTATGTTTTAATTTTTCACTCCAAACAGTTTCAACCTTTCTATGAATTCCATAATAATAAAAATTAATCTGGTCAAAAAATTCTTCTAGTCTACTTTTTTGAGCTTCATTGATATAAACCATCATCATTTTAAAATGTAAAAATTCTTCATGCATAATATTCCCTCCTATACTTCAAAATCTTAATTTTATATAATTATTCTAATTAAAATTCTTTTTTCCTTTAAAACTATTTATTTTTTCTTTTAGATTCATAACTTTGAGCTTTTTCAGTCATTTTATTTCTTATAGGAGTGATTATTTTGTTTATAAAAGCTAGAATATAAATATTCATGTCTTCAACTAAGGTATATAATATAGGAATAACTACAAGAGTAAGTAATGTAGAGAATGATAAACCAAACATAACTGTTACAGCCATTCCTCTATAAATCTCAGAACCTTCTCCAACTCCTAAAGCTAATGGTAACATACCAAAAACAGTAGTCATAGTAGTCATAAGAATAGGTCTAAGTCTTGTTCTACAAGATTCAATGATAGCCGTTCTTCTATCAGAACCTCTTTCTCTAGTAAGTTTAATAAAGTCTATTAATACAATAGCATTGTTAACAACTATACCAGCAAGCATTATAATACCTACCATAACCATTACATCTATTGGCTGTCTAAATAAAACTAATCCAATTAAAATACCAATGAATGCTAGTGGGAAAGAACCTAAAATAATTATAGGTAAAACAAAGTTTTCAAATTGAGAAGCTAGTAAAGCATATATTAAGAAAATAGAAATTCCTAATGCCGCTCCTAATTGTTTTGAAGCATCTTGTAAATTTTCAGAATCTCCACCAAATTTATAAGAAACAGTAGATGGAGGATTAGATTCATTAAAAGCTTTGACTAACTCAGATTGAAGAGCAGCAAGTCCAACTCCTCCATCATTAGCTGAAACAGAAACTGAATATATTCTATCTTGTTTATTTATTTCAGATGAACCTTCAACAGTAATAATATCAGCTACATCAGATACTTTTACAAATTTATTATCTCCAATTTTAACATTTAAGTTTGCCAAATCATTTAAAGAGCTTCTTTTTTCTTTTGGTAATCTTACAAGAATATCTATTTCTTCTACTCCTGTTTTAACAGTAGCTGTATCTCCTCTATTTCCTCCTAAAACAAAATAACTAATTGTTTGACCAACAGTAGTAGGGTTAATACCATATGCTTTAATTTTATCTCTATTAAGAACTATTCTAGCTTCAGGATTTCCTGGGTCTAGAGATGAAGTGATATCAACAGCACCATTAAAGTTTTTAATCTTATCAGCAACTTGTTTACCAATAGTTTTTAATTCATCATAGTTAGGCCCCATTATATTAATTTGAACATCTCTTTCAGGAGCTCTCATAGCAAAACTTTCAGATAAACTAATTCTAGCATCTGGAATTTTTTCAACTTGAGGTCTTATTCTATTAATAACATCAAATACAGATTCTTCTCTTGTATCTTTTTTTCCAATATCAACGTTTATTGCTATAGTATTACTAGTAATAAAGTCAAAATAATATTGAGTAGAATTATCTTTTTTTACAATTTCTTCTATTTGATTAGCTATTCTTTCAGATTTCTGAATGTCTAAACCATTTCCAAGTTCAGCTACAATAGAGTATCTACCTTGGTCTTGTTTAGGCATAAACTCAACTTTTAAAAATCCTTTAGTAACAAAAACTGTAACGAAAAAAGTAGCTAAAGTAATGAAAACAACTTTCCATCTGTGACCAACTGCCCAAGTAATAAGTGTAAGATAATTTGATTTTACTTTCGCAAATATTTTACCTTCACTAGTGATATTTATTTTATTACTTAAGAATTTGCTTGCTACCATTGGCATAAGTGTTAATGAAACAATAAGAGCAGCAAGGTTAGAAAATATAATAGATAAAGACATATCACGGAATATTTCTCTTGCTATACCAGGAATAAATAATATAGGAATAAAAACAACCATTGTTGTAAGAGAAGAAGCTATAATTGACATAGTAACTTCTGTAGTACCATTATCAGATGCTTCAGCAACTGGTGAATTTAATTCTGTCATATGACGATAAATATTATCTATAACAACAACAGAGTTATCTGTAAGCATTCCAACTCCTAAAGATAATCCCATTAATGAGATTAAGTTAATAGATGTTCCACTAAATGAAAGGAATGCAAAAGTAAAAATAATAGCAACTGGTAAAGCTAAAGTTATTAAGAAAGTAGCTCTTATATTTTTTAAGAATACTAAAAGAATGATTGTAGCTAAGATTAAAGCTTGGAAAGCACTTCCACTAATACCAGAAATAGATTTACCAATATCTTCAGAAGTATCAAGAAGAATAGTATAATCTGTACCAGGAGGCATTATAGGTTTTAATGATTCTAATGCTTCATAAGCTCCTTTGTTAAGTTCTATAGTGCTTCCATCAGCTGATTTTTCTATAGCAACAACAATTCCCTCTTTTTGGTTAAGGAAACCTAAGTTAGTATAGTCTTCTGTAGTAAGAACAACATCAGCTACATCAGAAACTCTTAAAGTATTTCCATTACTATTAATAATTAAATTTTCTATTTCGTCTATATAATTTGTTTCTCCCATAAATCTAGCAACTATTTGCTTATTACCTGTTTCAATAGTTCCTAAAGGAATATTTTGATTTGAATAAGAAATAATATTATATAGTTCCATAGGAGAAAGATTATAAGCAGCTAACTTATCAGGATTTACTTGAAGTTGTATTTGTTTTTCAGGATTTCCATAAACATTAACTTCTCCTATTCCACTAATTCTTTCAAGTCTTGGTTTTAAATATTCTTCAACGAAACTTCCCATTTCTGTTCTACTTTTACCAGTAAACATGGCAATCATAGTTAAATTTCCAGCACCGACTTCTATTTTTCTGGCTATAGGAGTATCTGCATCTGCTGGTAAGTCATTAGTGATTCTTGAAATTTCTCTTTGAATATCTGTAACTTTATCATCAGCATCTATTCCATAATTAAATTCAACAACAATTGTTGATTCTCCAAAAGCAGATGTTGAAGTAATTTTATCAATACCTTCAATATTAGGTAAGACTTCTTCTATTTTTTTTGTGACTTGAGTTTCTACATCTTCAGGTACTGCTCCAGTCCACGTTGTTCTAATTGTTACAACAGGAATATCCATATTAGGTAATAACTCTGATTTCATACTAAACATAGCGATTAATCCTATAAAGATCATAGAAATCATAAGCATTGTTGTTGTAACTGGTCTACGAATTGATAAACCTGCTAATGTCATTTTAACCTCCTAATTTTTATTTTCAGTAGTAGTTATAGTCTCAGATGTTTCAGTAACTTTGTTACCATCTTCCAATCCAAATAGGCCATTAACCACAACTTTATCTCCTAATTTAATTTCATCAGAAGAAATTACAGTATAAGTTGAATCTTGAGCACCTGTTTGTACTTGAACTCTTTTAGCAACTCCATCTTTTACTATAAATACATAACTTAATAAATCTCTTATAAAAATACTTTCATCAGGAACAGACATAGCTGAAACTTTTCCAACTGGAATAGTAACATATGAATACATACCATCTTTTACTAAATTATCTGGATTATTTATACCAACTTTAACTTTATATTTTTTAGTATCAGATTCAGCAATAGGGTTAATTTCTAAAATAGTTCCCTCTAAAGTCTTATTAATAGCAGGAACTTCAATAGATAGAGGTCCTCCTACTTTTATTTGAGTAAGCCATTCTGCTGGGAATCCAACATAAGCTTCCATTAAATTGTCATCAACTACTGTGAATATTGTAGTGTCTCCATCAACCTCATTTCCAACTTTTCCAAATAAATTTCCTACAGTTCCATCAATATCAGCTCTTCTAAATAATTTTTCATAATTATTTTTAGCTACATCAAAGTTTGCTTTTGCTGTAGAATAAGCATTTTCATATTCTACATATTCTAAATAAGAAATAAGTTGTTCATCATATAATTTTTTGAACTTTTTAAAATTATTATTAGCAACATTAAATAAAGCTTTTGAAGAATTATAAGCAGCTTCTGTATCAGCATCAGAAAGTTTCATAACAACTTCACCTTTTTTTACATAATCTCCATTTTTTTTATAAATTTTTTCAATTGTTCCACCTTTTTCTGTAGAATGGTTCACTTTATTTTCTGGTTCTAAAATAGCATCACTTTTAAAAGTTTGACTCAATTCTCTTGTTTGAACCTCTTCTGTAACAACATATTTTGGTTTAACTATAATTTCTTTTACCTCCTCTTTTTTACCACAACTTATAAAAATAAAAGTAGAAAGTAAAGATAAACAAAGTAATTTTTTCATTTCTATCCTCCATTAAATTTTTTATACAATATTTAGATTATAAGTGATCTATATTTTTCAAAAGCTAACAAATAACTACTTTCAGCTGAGTTAAAATTCATTTGAGCGGTTCTATATTGGGCTTCTGAATTTAGATAATCTTGTGTTGACAAAAGTCCAGCTTCATATCTTTTTTTATCAATTTCATAATTTTCACGAGATGCTTCTAAAGAGCTTTTCATAGCAACTCTATATTTCTCAAGTCTTAAAACTTCACTGTAAGCATTGGCTAAATTTATTTCTATATTATCTTGAGTCATGCTATCATTTAATTCTTCTATTTTATAATTTTCGCTAGCAACTCTATAAGAATCTAATCCACTACCAAAACTAAATAATTCCCAATCAATTTGAACTCCTCCTCTCCATTCTTCATCATGAAAAGTATCACTTGAGTGCAATCTTTCAGTTCCACCATAACTAGCAAAAACACTAATTTTTGGAAGATTATCACTTAAAGCTACCATTTTTTCAGCTTTTGAGTACTCAACTTTATTTTTAGAAATTAAAGCATTAAGACTTTGAGTTTTTGCTGTAACTAAATCTTTTTCAAAATTTATATTAGAACTTAAATTTTCAGGAATGAATAATTCTTCTAAATCAATATCTTCATTAATATTTAATCCAAGTTCTGTTTTTAAATTTTTCTTTTCTGTTTCAATTTGATTTTGAACTTTTACTATTTGGGATTGAATATCAAGTAATGAATATTCAGTTTTTAAAAGGTCAGCTTTTATAATTAAACGTTCTTCTAATTTTTTTTCTTGTAATTTTAATCTAGCTTGTAATTCTTTTTCAGAAGTTTTAAGAGCCTCGAGATTTTTTTCATAAGTTATCACATTTGAATAATATTGGATAACTCTTATTCTAGTATCAACTTTTTCTTTTAAAAAAGAATAATTAAGGATATTTTTTTGTGCAGCAGCACCTTTAATACCACCAAATGTAGCTCCTCCTTGAAAAATAGGATAAGTAGCTATGATTTTACTAGAATATCCATCTTTACTATCTACTTTAAATTCATCAGCAATTCCATTTTCATTATAAACTTTTCTTGTTTCATGTTCATAGCGAGTATAAACTCCCTGATAAGCTACTGTAGGCAGAGCATATTTAAAAGCACGAGATAAGTTAAGTTCTCCAATTTTTTTATTTTTTTCAGCTATTTGAATATTTTTACTGTTAGTAAGAGATAAATCAATAGCTTCTTCTAAGTTAAGTGTTCTAGAAAAAGATATTGTACTTAACACTAGAAATAAAGTTAAAGTTTTTTTCATAAAAAGTACCACCTCATTTATATAAAAATTTATTTTAATACAAGTTTAACAATAGCTTTAGTCATAAAATTTATTTCTTTTTCTAAATTTATATTATTAATACAATCCTTTATATCTGAAATGGTTATATGGGTTTCTCTTTTACCAAAATTCATTAAAGGATTAAAAGAAGTTTCATAAAAAGAGTTAATAAAAGCTCTAATTAAATAGGCATATTTTTCAATATCAGTTTCATCAGACAAATCCAGTTTATCTTTATATTTATTCAATATTTTTAAAATACCATGATTTCCTAATTTTGTATTTTCTAGTATAGAAATTTTTATATTTTCACTTAATAAATTAATATTTTTAAAAAGATTCATAATTATTAAAAAAGATTCTGTATCTACTAAAGGAAAAGATATAGATTGGAATAAAAATTCTTTTATAGCCTCTTCAAAAGGTAAATTTTTTTCTAGAATTTCATTTACTTTATGGCGTCTTTGAAATATTTTTTCAGATATTATAGCTAAAATAAATTCATCTTTTGATTTAAAATAAGTATAAAAACTACCTTTAGCTATACCCATTTTTTTAGTGATATCTTCAACACTTGTATTTAAAAATCCTTTTTCTATAATCAATTTTTTTCCAGTAGAAATTATTTCATCTCTTTTTTTAGAATTTTTCAAAATTATCCCTCCGTTGACTACTTAGTCATTTTCATCTAAAATAGAGTATACTATAAATTGACTATAAAGTCAACAGAAAATAAAAAAATAAAAAACAAATGTATTATAAAAAACAGAAATATTTTAAGAAAATAATATGTCATAATTATGTCTTTTAAAATAAAAAAAGAGATAACTCTTTGAGTTATCTCTAAAAAATTTACATAATTAAAATTAATAATTAGTACATCTAATTCTAAAATGTGCTTGAGGATGATCACATACTGGACAAACTAGAGGAGCTTCAGTTCCTATATGTAGATGTCCACAATTTCCACATTCCCAAACTTGAATTTCAAGTCTTTTAAATACTTCTTGATTTTCAATGTTAGCAAGTAGTTTTCTATATCTTTCTTCATGTTCTTTCTCTATTTTTGCTACCCCATCCATAACTTTAGCAATGTCTTCGAACCCTTCTTCTCTAGCTTCTTTAGCAAAAGTTGCATACATATCTGTCCATTCATAATTTTCTCCAGCAGCTGCATCTTTTAAATTTTCAACAGTAGAAGGCATTCCACCATGAAGAAGTTTAAACCAAAGTTTTGCATGTTCTTTTTCATTATTAGCAGTAGTTTCAAATAATTCAGCAATTTGTACATATCCTTCTTTTTTTGCTTTAGAAGCATAATATGTATATTTGTTTCTTGCTTGAGATTCTCCAGCAAAAGCAGTCCATAGATTTTTTTCAGTTTTAGTTCCCTTTAATTCCATAAAAATATTTCCTCCTTGCAAGATATAGTGATGATTGCTCATAGTTACATTATACCTTATTAACAGAATAAAAGTCAAATAAAATGAATATAAAAATCGATAAAAAGAAAAGAAGAACTAAAACTAAAATATTATTTATTTTTACAATTTTTACAAATTCCATCAAAAAGAATATTAAATTTTTCTATAATAATATCTTGTTCTAGAGAAATATTTTTTATAAAGTTTTCTATTTCTATACTACTAATATCAGTTAAACTTCCACAAATTTTACATTTTAAATGAGCATGAGGTTTTAAGTTTTTATCAAATTTATCTACTTGCTCAGGAAGACTTACTTTTCTTATTTCGTTTGATTCTACTAATTTTAATAGATTTCTATAAACAGTACCTAAACTTAATTTAGGATTGTCTTTTTTTAGAGAGCTATAAATTATATCAGCTGTAGGATGTCCTTCATGAGTTAGTATGTAATTTAAAATTAATTCTCTTTGTTTAGAATATTTCATATAAACTCCTTTCAAAAAATATTTTTTAATTTTAAATATTTGTGAAGTTTAAGAATATTATATCATGATAAATTAATAAAGTCACTTTTTTATTTTATTATAATTTTTGTACTATTAATTGACTAAATAATTATTAATAATATTATTTAATCTAAAAAAATGTTTTTTCTTGACAAAACAAAAAATATATGATAACATATTTATAATAATAGTAATCATTACTATTATTATAAATTTAAAAATTAGGAGGTAGGAAGATGAGAAGTATAACAACATTCGATTTACAATATGCACATAGATTTTATAAATTTAAAGGTGAAGCACAATATTTACATGGACATACTGGAGTTTTAACTATTGAAGTAGAAGATACTATTAACAAAGGAGTTAATATGGTATTCCCTTGTAATGAGATACAAAAAACAGCTTGGGATCTTTTAAAGAATTTCGATCATGCACTTATTTTAAGAGAAGATGACCCTTTACTACCAGCTATATTAAAAGTATATGAAGAAACAGGAATAAAAGATGGGCATCCACAAAATACTATGAAAGGAGTAGCATTTAAAACTGAACTTGCTACTGCTTATCCAGATTGTAGATTAGTGGTAACAAAAGAAACATTAACAGTTGAAGGAATGATTAAAATAGTATATGATTTATTAAAAGATAAATTAAATATAGCAAAAATTACTTTTACAAGTGGAGTAAATGCTGCTTCTGAAGAATTTGTTACTAAGAATAATATAGATCGTTGTCCTTTATGTGGAATATCATTAAATGAAAATGGTGTTTGTCCAAAATGTGGATATAAAAAATAAATAAAGAATAAAAATGAGGGGTTATAAATTTTAATAATTTATAACTCCTCATTTTTATATAGATATCATTTTAATTAATAAAAAAACACTTGAAAATATCAAGTGTTGATTTTATAAAAATGGTGCCTAGGAATAGATTCGAACTATCGACCGTACGGGTATGAACCGTATGCTCTAGCCAACTGAGCTAC
>NZ_JABAFQ010000020.1 GCF_012843705.1 Fusobacterium sp. FSA-380-WT-3A
TGTGGTGACTATATTATACAAAAAAGAGAGCTGAGTAAAACATTTTTTTTAAAATGTTACTCAGCTTTTTTTATTTATGTAAAATAAAATTATTTTTTTTATAATCAATGATTCCATCTTTTTTCATAGAACTAAGTTCTCTTGAAAGAGCACTTCTTTCAACTGAGAGATAATCAGCTAACTCTTGTCTATCAAAAGGTATATCAAAATTATTTGAATTTTTTTTAAGAGCCATAGTAGAGAGATAAGATAATATTTTTTCTCTTATAGATTTTTTTGTAATATGTTCTATTTTTTCTGTAAGTAAAATATTTTTCTTAAGGGAAATTGCAAAAATATTTGATAGAAATTTATTTATTTCAATATCTATACAAGTTGAATTTAAAGAAAAATTAGAAAAATCTAAAAATAAAATTGTAGTTTCACAAGAAGTTTCTACAGCAATATTTAGGGGTAAAGATTTTGAAATAGCAAAAACTTCTCCAAAAATATTTCCTTTGACAAATTTATTTAAAATATTTCTATTTCCCCAATAATCTTCTTTTATAATATTTATTTCACCTGATAAAATAATTCCAATTTTATCAATAGGTTTTCCAATTTCAAAAACAAAATTATTTTTTGAGAATTTTTTTTCATAACCATTAAAAAATTTTAAAACTTTTAATATTTCTTCATCATTTAGATTAAAAAAGAGAGGTAATCTTTTTAAAAATTCTATTTTTTCTTTCATATATCCTCCTAATAAATTTTTTTAAAAATATTATATCATAAATAAATGTTGCTTGTGCAACATACTAGAATAGATATAAAGATTATAATATAAAAAAAGTTAGAGGAGGAGTAGATGGAAAATAAAATGTTTTGTTATCAATGCCAAGAAACAGCTGGATGTAAAGGTTGTACAATGATAGGAGTTTGTGGAAAGAAACCTGAAACGGCAAATCTTCAAGACTTATTAATATATACAGTAAAAGGTGTGGCAATTTTTAGTTCAATAGTTAGAAAAAAAGGAAATGGACAAGAATTATTAGAAAAAATAGTAAATAGATATTTAATAAATTCTTTATTTATAACTATTACTAATGCTAATTTTGATGATGTAGCTATTATTGAAGAGATAAAAAAAGGAATAAAATTAAGAGAAGAATTAAAAAAATTATTATCTGATGAAGAAATTGAAAGTGTAAAAAAATATGGAGAGGAAATTTTAAATTGGAATTTAGAAACAACTTCTGAAATATTAGAGTATTCTAAAAGAAAAGAGGTTGGAGTTTTAAGAACAGAAAATGAAGATATAAAATCTTTGAGAGAACTTTTAACTTATGGATTAAAAGGTATGGGAGCTTATGCTGAACATGCTATGAATTTAGGAAAAGTAAATGAGGAAATCTTTTCGTTTATAGAAAGAGCTTTATTAGCAACTATAGATGATAATTTAACAGTAGAAGAATTAATAAATCTTGTATTAGAATGTGGAAATTATGGAGTAAAAGTAATGGCTCTATTAGATGAAGCAAATACTTCTACTTTTGGAAATCCTCAAATAACAAAAGTTAATATAGGAGTTGGAAATAAACCTGGAATACTTATTAGTGGACATGACTTAAATGATTTAAGACAATTATTGGAACAAAGTAAAGATAGTGGTGTAGATATATATACTCACTCAGAAATGTTACCAGGACATTATTATCCAGAATTAAAAAAATATTCTCATCTTGTTGGAAATTATGGAAATGCTTGGTGGAAACAAAAAGAGGAATTTGAAAAATTCAACGGACCAATAGTATTTACAACAAACTGTATTGTACCACCAACACAAAATTCTTCATATGTTGGTAAAGTATTTACAACAAATGCTGCTGGATATCCAGGATGGAAGAAAATAAAAGAAGATGAAAATGGGGTAAAAGATTTTTCAGAAGTAATAGAGTTAGCAAAAAAATCTTTACCACCAACAGAAATAGAAACAGGAGAAATTATTGGAGGATTTGCTCATAATCAAGTATTGGCTTTAGCCGATAAAGTTGTAGAAGCTATAAAATCTGGAGCTATAAAGAAATTTGTAGTAATGGCTGGTTGTGATGGAAGAATGAAATCGAGAGATTATTATACGGAATTTGCTAAAGCTTTACCGAAAGATACAGTTATTTTAACAGCTGGTTGTGCTAAATATAAATATAATAAATTAGATTTAGGAGATATTGAGGGAATTCCAAGAGTTTTAGATGCTGGACAATGTAATGATTCTTATTCACTAGCAGTAATAGCTTTAAAATTAAAAGAAGTTTTTGGATTAGAAGATATAAATCAATTACCTATTGTATATAATATTGCTTGGTATGAACAAAAGGCAGTAATAGTATTATTAGCTTTATTATACTTAGGTGTAAAAAATATTCATTTAGGACCAACATTACCAGCATTTTTATCACCAAATATTATAAAAGTTTTAGTTGAGAATTTTGGAATTGGTGGAATCACAACAGTAGAAGAGGATATGAAAAAATTTTTTGAGAACTAATAAAAAATAGAAGGCTAGAATTTCTAGTCTTCTTTTATTTTGACTTTATTTTAACAAAAATTTTTTGTAAAATAAAACAAATCTCTTTATTTATTTTAGAGAATAATGTATACTTATTAGTGAGTAAAAAAATTTTTAGGAGGAAATTCCTATGAAAAATAATATAAAAAAAATTATTTTTTTAACAGTATTGATGATGATGTTTATTAGTTGTACTTCAATGAGGGCTGGAGCAGGAGCTGGTGTAAATGTAGGCCTTACTTTTGATAAAAAACAACCAGTAAAGGTAACTCCATATGTAGGAGTAGGAGCTGGAATTTTTAAATTTTTCTAATAAAATATTATTGACAATTTTTATTAAATATTATAAAGTAAAAGAAAAACTTAGGAGGAAAAAGATTATGATAAAAAGATATAATGTTGGAAAAAGATTAAGTGAAGCAGTTATTTATAATGGTGTAGCTTATCTTTGTGGACAATGTTGTTTTGAAGAAAATGAAGGGAAAAAAGATGTTCAAACTCAAACAAGAGAGGCTTTAGCAAATATTGAAAGAGTTTTAAAGGATATTGGTTCTGATAAAACAAAAATTCTTATGGCTACTATTTATTTAAAGGATATTAGCTATTTTGATGAGATGAATGAAGTTTGGGATAATTGGGTAGAACCAGGATTTGCTCCAGCTAGAGCTTGTGTAGAAGCAGCACTTGCTGAAAAAGAATTATTAGTAGAGATAGTTGTAACAGCAGCAGTAGAATAATAAAAAATAAATGGAAGTCTAAGAGATTAGACTTCTTTTTTTATTTTTTGAAAAATGTTATAATAAATTAAAATATATTTAAGGAGAAAAATATGTTTAAAGATAAAGGAAAATATTTTCAGATAGAAGAATTTGAAAAATATGGAGTAAATGGTATTTTTACAACAAGAGAAATAGGAGATGTAAAAAATTTTTTAGGCAATACAGAAGAAAATAAAAAAAATTTATTTGAAAAATTTGGAATTAAAGATAAAATAGTAGTTTTTGCAAAACAAAGTCATACAGATAAAGTAATAGATATAACAGAAAATATAAAAGATTATTTTTATGAAAATGTAGATGGGTTTATTACAAAAAGAAAAGATATAATTCTTATAACAAAACATGCTGATTGTTTACCAATATATTTTTGTGATACTAAAAATTTTGTAATTGGAGTATGTCATTCTGGTTGGAAGGGAACTTTTCAAGAGATTGGAATAAGAATTTTAGAACTTATGGAAAAAAATTATAATTCTAAAAGAGAAGATATTTTAGTAGGAGTTGGAATAGGAATAACTTGTGAAAATTATGAAGTAGGAGAAGAATTTTATGAAAGCTTTAAAAATAAATTTTCAGAAGATTTAGTAAATAAAACTTTTATAAAAATAAATGAAAAATGGCATTTTGATAATCTTTTTTTTAATATAGAAAATCTTATGAAAAATGGAATATTAAAAGAAAATTTAATTTATTGTGAAGAATGTACTTATGGAAATAAAAGATTTCACTCTTTTAGAAGAGATAAATCTAAAGATAGAAATATAGGGATGATATATTTTAAATAAGTTTTTTAGTTTATTATATAAAAGATATTTAAAGAATAGAAAAATTTTAATAAATAATATAATCAAATTATAAAAATATTATGAAGGGAGTTGATGAATTATGTTAAAGAATAAAGGTGTATTAGAGAGTGTAATAAAAAAGGAGGTGGAAAATAATTAAAAAAATAAAACCTCCTTATTATAACAAAGTAAAATAATTGAAAATTTAGGAGGAAAAATTGAATAAATTACAAGATTATGGTGTAAAAGAAAATTATATTATAGAAGCTAAAAGTTTTCCAGAATTTGAACTAGGTAGGGTAATTGCACAATATAAAGGGATATATAAAATTAGTTTAGAGAATGGGGAAAAATTAGCAGAGTTATCTGGAAAATTAAGATATGAGATAGATGATAGTTTAAAATTACCCCTAGTAGGAGACTATGTTTTAGTCTCTAAAAATCAAGGGAATGTTGTCATTAATAAAATTTTATCAAGAAAAAGTATATTTTTTCGTTCTTCAAATGAGAAAAAAGATGATAAACAAGGGATAGTAGCAAATATAGATACAGTATTTATATGTATGTCCCTAAATGAAAACTATAATTTAAACAGATTAGAGAGATATTTATCAATAGCTTGGGATAGTGGTGCAATTCCTGTAATAGTTTTAACTAAATCTGATTTATGTGAAAATATTCAAGAAAAAATACAAGAGGTAGAATCAATTTCAGCTTTTTCTGATATTATATTAACAACCAATAAAGAAAATAATAAAGAAAAATTTAAAAAATTTCTAATTAAAAATCAAACAGTTGCTTTTATAGGTTCTTCAGGAGTTGGAAAAACCACTTTGATTAATGAATTAATTGGAGAAGAAATTTTATTAACTCAAGAAATAGGAAAGAATCATAAAGGAAAACATACAACTACTAATAGAGAGATGGTAATAAGTTTATATGGTGGAGTTATCATTGATACTCCAGGAATGAGAGAAATAGGAATAAAAGATATAAATTTAGATAAATACTATGATGATATAGAAGAATTGATAAAAAGATGTCGTTTTTCAGATTGTACTCATACTAATGAACCAGGGTGTCAAGTAAGAAAAGCTATTGAATTAGGAATTTTAGATGAGAGAAGAGTTGAAAATTATTTTAAAATAAAAAGAGAAAATTCCTATGATGGACTAAAAGGAAAAGAGTTGGAAAAACAAAAATTAGACCATATGTTTAAAGAAGTTGGGGGAATGAAAAAAGTTAGAAATTTTATCAAAGATAAACAAAAGAGAAGAGGTTATTAGTATGAATATAGTTATAAGAAAAGAAGAAGAAAAAGATTATAGAAGAGTAGAGGAAATAGCAAGAGAAGCATTTTGGAATTTATATTTTCCAGGAGCCAAAGAACATGTTGTAGTAAATAAAATTCGTAAATCTCAAGATTTCATAAAAGATTTAACTTATGTGATAGAAGTAGATAATCAAGTAGAAGGAGGAATTTTTTATTCTAACTCAAAAATTATAGGAAAAAATCAAGAAGAATATGAAGTTATATCTTTTGGACCTGTATTTATATCTCCAAAATTTCATAGACAAGGTTTAGGAAGAAAGTTGATAAGTTATACTATTGAAAAAGCAAAAGAAATGGAATATAGAGCAATTATAATTCTGGGATATCCTTATCACTATGAAACATATGGATTTTTAGGAGGAAAAAAATATAATATTTATATGGAAGATGGAAAATTTTATAAAGGATTATTGGTATTACCACTTTATAAAGATGCTTTAAAAAACATATCAGGTTATCCAGAATTTTCTAAAGATTTAGAAGTTACAGAAGAAGAAATGGAAAAATTTGATAAAAATTTTCCATATAAAGAGAAAAAGTTTCAAGAAAGCCAAAAAGAATTTGAAAAAGCTTGTGTAGAATTGGATGAAAGAAAATATTAAAATTTTTTAAGAAAAAGATATTTTAAAATTATTAAGATAAATTTCTATATTAAAATAGAGATGTTGCAAAATTACAACATCTCTATTTTTTATTTTTCTTATAATTTATTATCTATTCCATAACTCCAATTTCATCAGGAACTATAACTTTAGCTTCAGTACAAGCTAGAATATCTTCAACAGTATATCCATGAGCTAACTCTCTAAGAACTAATCCTTCTGGTGTAACTTGGAAGTAACATTTTTCAGTTACAATATCAGTTACACAATTTTTTCCTGTTAATGGTAATGTACATTTTTTTAAAATTTTTGAAGAACCATTTTTTTCACAATGTTCTGTAGCAACAATTATACGTTTTACACCAGAGCATAAATCCATTGCTCCACCCATACCAGGAACTAATTTTCCAGGAATTGTCCAGTTAGCTATATTTCCCTCTTGGTCAACTTGAAGTGTTCCAAGAACAGCTATATCAATATGTCCACCACGAATAAAACCAAATCCTGTAGTATGGTCATAAATACTTCCACCTGGGATTACAGAAGCGGGCATACCACCAGCATCAATAATATCTATATCAGCTTCATCCCAATTAGGAGAAGGACCACTACCTACAGTACCAATTTCAGCTTCAAGCCATATATCAACACCTTTAGGTAGATAGTTAACACACATTAAAGGAACTCCAATTCCTAAATTTACAAAATCTCCATCTTTAAAAAATTTAGCACAACGAGAAGCAATTAATGAACGTCCTTTTAATTCAGCCATAATTATTTACCTCCTTCTTGAGCTTTTTGTTTTAGTTTTTGCCAATAAGGACATACATGTCTAGTATTACCTTCTCTTACATAAACCATATCAACTAAAGGAGCAGGTATATCAATTTCATTAGGTCCTAATTCTCCAAATTCGACTAATTTTTCAGCCTCAACAATAACAATATCACCAGCAAAAGCCATTTCTGTACTAATAGCTCTTGAGTTCATTCTGAAAGAAATATTTCCAGCAGTATCAGCTTTAGTAGCTTTTATTAAAGTGATATCAGCTCTTAAAGGTAATTCTAATAAATATTCTTTACCATTGATTTCTAATTTTTGTTTTCCTTTTTCAACTTCTGTTCCAAGTCCTGTAGGAGTCAAACATCCTCCTAACCCGAAACCACCACAACGAATTCTTTCAGAAAAAGTTCCTTGAGGACTAAATTCTATATCTAATTCACCAGCAAACATTTGGTCTCTAGCTATTGGGTTAAATCCAATATGAGTTGTAATAAGACTTTTAACACGTTTAGCATTTATTAATTTTCCAACTCCAAGGTCTGGCATTCCTCCAGAAACAGCAATAGCATGTATATCTTTAACACCTTTTTCTAACATTCCCTCTATTATATCATCAGCTGCAAATTCCCCATGCCAATCTCCAAACATTATAGTTTGCCCATCATGAAATTTTTTTAAAATTTCTTCCATTGAAAATATTTTCGATAACACTTTCTATCCCACCTTTCTTTTTATAAGATTTGATTATTTTCCTTTAAAGACAGCTTTTCTTTTTTCCATAAATGCTTTACATCCTTCTTGGAAATCCATTGAAGCAGCACATTCTCTTTGAGTAGGAATTTCTGTTTCATCAAGCCATTTTTTATAATCAGAATAACTAGCATCATAAATTTGTTTTTTAATATTTTTATAAGAAATAAGTGGACCAGAAGCTAGTTTTTTGGCAAATTTCAGAGTGACTTCTTCTAATTCTTCTACAGTTGTAACTTTGTAAGCTAAACCAAGTTCTTTAGCTTCAGTTGCTGATAGAGGTCTTCCTGTAGCTGCTAACTCCATTGTACGAGAAGTACCAATCGCTTTAGATAATAAGTAAGTAACCCCTGTATCAGGAACAAGTCCTAAATTAACAAAAGCTAATATAAATTTTGCATCTTCAGCACAAATCATAAAATCTCCACCAAGAGCAAGACTAACTCCAGCTCCAGCAGCAGCTCCAGATACAGATGTAATTACCATTTTACTCATTTTTTTCATTCCATCAGCTACAACGCCAACTTTAGCAATTAATCCATCCATATTTACTTCTCCTCCAGCTTGGATTAATTTATAAAAATATCCAATATCTCCACCAGCAGAAAAAGCTTTTCCAGCACTTTTTATAACAAGAACTTTTACATTAGGGTCTTTTTCAGCTATATCAACAACATACATTAATTCATCAGCCATTTGTTCATCAATTGCATTAAGATTTTTTAAATAATTCATTGTAACTATTCCAATACCGTCTTCTACAGTATAAATTAGTTTTTGTAATTCCATAATAGACCTCCATTTTACAATATTCTAAAAATTATAATTTTATTATTAATAGATTCTAAAAAATATGTTCATTGGAATCACCTGAAAATTTATAAAATATAACACGTTTAATTTTTTATAATTTTGACTATTTTTTCTTATAAAAAGTTTTAAAAAAAAGTTTTATGATTTAAAAAAGTTTGAAAATATCAAAAAATAACCAAATAAAAAAAGAAACTATTATATTTTTGTTTGATAAAAATAAATAAATTTTTATAATTTAAAATATTTTTATGGAATGAATTTTAATAGTTTCTTTAAAAAATTATTATTTTTTTAAAATAATTTTTACATATAAAAAATGAGAAGTTATTGCTGATAAAAATTCAGTTATCCAGAAAGAATGCCAAACTCCAAGAGCTTCCATAAAACTACTTAATATAAAAGCTATTGGAATTATTAAGAAAACATATCTAAGAAGAGAGATTATAAGTGATGGACCACCCATTCCAATTCCCTCTAAAGCTCCAGAAGAAATTATAGAAATAGATGATACAATAAATCCTATACTTATTATTTTTAAAGCTAGAATACCAGCTAAAATAGTATTGTTATTTGTAGTGAACATTCCTATAAGAGATTTAGGAATAGTCCAACATAAAATAGTTCCAATAATCATAATTAAAATTGTAAAATATAGAGAAAAATTATATATTTTCTTAACTCTTTCATATTCTTTAGCTCCATAGTTAAATCCAATTAAAGGACGCATTCCTTGAACTATACCATTAGCTGGAAGATAAAGAAAACTTTGTAATTTATAATAAGCTCCCAAAACTACCACATAAATTTGTGAGTAAGTAGCCAAGATACCATTTAATACAGAAATTAAAAGAGATGGTAAAGCTATATTAAGTCCAGCAGGAATACCAATAGAATATAGTTTTATATATGTTTTATCATTAAGAACTAAATATTTTGGTTTAATTTTTATATGAATAGAAGTTGTATAATAAAAAATTATATATAAAATAAGACTAAATGTTTGTCCTATACCAGTAGCAAGAGCAGCTCCTTCAATTCCCATTTTTGGAAAAATTCCCCATCCAAATATCATTATAGGGTCTAAAATAATATTTGCTATACAACCACTCAACATACAAATCATAGTAATTAACATTTTTCCCATTGATTGAAAAATTTTTTCAAAAGTCATTCCAAGACTGATTATTAAAGAAAAACTAAAAATAATATTAGAATATCTAATTCCAAGATTAATAGTTTCAGAATCAGAAGTAAACATTTTTAAAAAAGATGGTATAATTAAAATACAAATAATTGTCAATAAAATTCCATGTATTCCATTGAAAAATAAACCTTGTGTAGCTCCAATATTAGCTTTTTTCTCTTCTTTAGCCCCTAAATGATAAGCTATAATAGCATTTACTCCAATAGCAAATCCTATTGTAATAGCATTTACAAGATTTTGAATGGGAAAAACTAAAGATAAAGCTGTCATAGCATTTTCACTAATTTTGGCTACAAAATAACTATCTACAATATTATAAAGAGAAGCCATCATCATAGAAAACATCATAGGAAGTGACATAGAGAGAATTAATGGAAGAATAGCTTTTTCTTTCATAAAATTTTGATTCATAGAAATCTCCTTTAAAATTTTTAATAAAAAAACCACAGAATTATTAAAAAAATAACTCTGTGGCGAAAAGTATTTTCATACCTAAAATCCACAATCCATCTTAAAAAAACGGTTTAATCAATTAGAATAATAACACAAAGAATTTTACTTGTCAATATTGAAGAATTATTTTTTGATAACTTCAAAATTAACTTTTTCAATTTCTCCATTTTCACTAATGATTACAATTTGATGTTTTCCCACTTTTACTTTAAATCTTTTTTCTCTTGAATTGTCCAACCCAATATAATTTTTATCAAAATACCAATAAATTTTTTGATTTTTTATATTAGCAATTTTTATAATTAATTCTTTTTCTCCGTCAAAATCTTTTGGAATAGTGATTTTTAAATTTTCATTAGGATAAATAAATTTTATAGATTTCTTTTCAATTTTAGAATTAAAGATTTTTGAAGTATCAATATTTTCTCTTATAAAATAATTTATAACTTCAATAGGATAATTAAGTATTATTTTTTCTTTTCTAAAAATAAAATCTTCATCACGGGAGTCAATCTCCTCCCCTTTATCATTAATAAAGATTTTTTTGTAATATGGAGATGTTTTTAGTGGTTTAGCCTCTCTAGGAAAATCCACTATTTTATATGGTAAATTATATTTTAATCTATACCCTGTTTCATTATCTATTTTTATTTTGATTAAATCTTTTTCAGGGATTTTAAAATTTTCTTGATTATTAGGTAAAAATTTAAAAATATCAAAAAGTAAATTACCAGCACTAAAAACTCCTGTTAGATTAGGATTAGTCTCCCCTGTAAAATTTCCAACCCAAACTACAACAGTCCAATTAGGATTTACTCCAGCTGCCCAACCATCTCTTTTTCCGTAACTTGTACCTGTTTTCCAAGAGATTGGATATTTGGACTTATATATATTTTGTAATCCAGGTCTTTCCAAATTTTTAATAGTTTTTAAAGTGAGATAAGAAGCCCCAGAAGTTAATAATTGTCTTCCTTTTTCCTTTTTTTCATTTTGTAAATATTTTAAATTTTTAAAATTTCCGTAATTACCTAGCCCACAATAGAGAGTAGCAATATCTTCAACAGATAACTCTTTAGTTCCTAAAATAAGAGATAATCCATAACGGGAATAATCATTATCTTGAAAACCTAATACATCTTTTAAAAAATAGAAAAATTTATCTTCACCATATTCTTTTAAAAGTTATACAAAAGGTGTATTTAAAGATTTTATAAGAGCATCTTGAATTTCAATTATTCCATAATATTTTTTATTAGCATTTTGAGGACTAAAATTTGAAAAATATATAGGAATATCAGGAACTTTTGATTGAGGGACAATTAATCCTTCATCAATAGCTTTTCCATATAAAAAAGGTTTTAATACAGAGCCAGGAGACCTTTTTGCAACAACTCCATCAACTTGACCATTGTTTTCAAAATCATAAAAATCTTGAGAACCAATATATCCTTTAACTTCATAAGTATTATTATCTACAACTAAAACAGAAAGATTTTTTATCCCTTGAGTTTTTAAAAATTCAGAGTAATCTTTTGTAGTTTTTTCTAATTTTTGTTGTAATTCAGTATTTATAGTTGAATGAATAATAATGTTTTTATTATTATCAATAACTCTCCTTACAAGATGAGGAGCTAAATTTTTAAAATTATATCTTTTATTTGGGATTGGTTCTCTAAAAGATAATTTATATTGAGTTTCATTTATATAATTTTTCTCATATAATTTTTTTAATAAAAAATTTCTTTTTTCTACAAGTTTATTTCTATTTTTTTCTATATTCATAAGACTTGGAGAATTTGGAAGTACAGCTAAAAGAGAGCTTTCAGCCCAAGTCAATTCTTCAGGTTTCTTTTGAAAATAAAGATGAGAAGCAGTTTTATATCCTACAATATTTCCTCCATATGGAGCATTGTTGAGATACATAAGTAAAATTTCATCTTTTGAGAAATTATTTTCAATTTTAAAAGATTGAATAATCTCAATATATTTATTTAGATAACTTCTTTTTTTAGGATTTGAAATTTTAGCTACTTGCATAGTTATTGTACTAGCCCCATTTCTTTTTTTATAAATGATATTATTTTTTAAAGACCTAATTATTGCTAAAAAATCAACTCCATTGTGAGAATAAAAATTTTTATCCTCAAAATTTAAAACAGAAATTTTTAATTTTTCTGGAATATTTTCTGTGCTTTTAAGATGCCATTGTTCATCATTGTTAAGATATACCCCAATAATTTCATCTTTATCATCAAGGACAGATACACTATATCTGTCCTCAAAAATATTATTTAGATTAGCAACATCATAATTTATATAAATTATTGTGGATATACCAATAACGATTAGAGAAAAAATTCCAAATAATTTATAGATTTTTTTCATTATTTAACCTCAACAGTAAATCCTTTTAAGTATCCTTTGTAATTTTCATTATTTATAGCTTCCACAGTAGTTCCAGGGAAAGTAAATTTACCTAAAGAAGTAACATTAACTTTTATAAAGAAAGAATTTTCTCTTTCACTATAAAAATCAAAGAACCAAAGAACTCTATCATCTCTAATATCTTCATATTCAAAAGTAGTATCTCCTTTTAAAATATTAATCCATTGAGGAAGAGGTATATTAGTTGCTCTTAGATTTTCAATTTCCCAACCTGTAGGCAATATTTGAGTAAGAACAACATCATCTACATATACAGAAGATTTTATATCTGTTGGTAAAACTTTTATTTGTAACCAGAAACTATCTCCAGAAGTAAGAATATTTGGATTTATTTCCTGTCCTTTTTCATCAAAATATTTTCTTTCTAATTTTATATTTTTAGAAATATCTTCCATTTGATAATTTACAGGAATTCCTTCCCAATAATGATTAATAAATATCTTATCACTTAGAGATTTAACTTTTATATTTGTAATATCACTAGGAATATTATACTTAAATATTCCATTTTCTGTAGTAAATTCAATATCTTTATTATTAATAGAGATTAGACCTTTTACTTCGTCAGTTTTTTCTTTTCCAGATATTTTAGCAATAGTCATTAAAGAATATCCAATACTTTCAGTAGATAACCATTTATTAGATTGTAATTCTCCTAAAATTTTGTTATAAAGATTTTTATCAATCTCATTATAGATATCATAATAAGCTTTAAGAACTATACTCATATCTTTTATATAAGAACTATTAGACTCAAAATATTCTCTAGCATCTTTTGGCTTTATATCTCTATTAAGATTTAAACTCATTTCTTTTGCTAAATTATCTTCCCCTATCAATTTATAAGCATTTGCTAAATACCATTTACTTCTGATATCTAATTCATTACTATTTTGAAAATAATTTTCATATATAAGATTCATTTCACTAATTTCAGGAGAGTCTGCAAGAGCTAAAAGATATAGTGAATATACTTTCCAATCTAGAGGTAAAGAGTCATAACTTTTAACAGATTTTTTAGTGAAATCTAACCATCTATTATACATTTGTTCAGGAATATAATATCCTTTTGATTTAGCTTCTATTAAAAAATGTCCAATATAATTTGTAAGCCATAAATCAGTTTTTCCTCCAATCCAATAAGAGAAAGAGCCATCATATAATTGATAATGTACAAGTTTTGTTATACCACTATTTATATTTTTAACAACTTCTTTTTTATCATATTCTCCTTTTATAGTTAGAGAATCTAAATATAATTGAGAGAATAAATTAGAAGTTATCTGTTCAGCCCAACCATAAGGATATCTTGTCAAATAATTTATTCTTTCATTAAGAGCAAATATTGGAGAATTAGAAATTATTATAAATTTATTTACACTTCCTTTTATTGCTTCTTTTGGTTCTGCAAATGTAATCTCTTTATCTTTTGATAATTCCTCTACATCATTTATATAAATATATGGAGAATCTGAATTAACATTTATATTTATCTCTTCTTCATAATTATAAACCTTAGAAGAAACAGAAATTTTTATATTTTTATTTCCAATTTCATTACCAATATTTTCTTTAAAGAATATTTTTTTATTTTCTTTGTTTTGTAAAGTTATAATTTCTTTTTGAGTTTTTCCATCCATTGTAAATTTAACTTCAACATTACCAATATTTTCTTCAAGCCCAAATATAGTTATAGGAATTGTAATTTCATCTCCAACTTTTAAAGTACGAGGAAGAGAGGTTTCAATAACAATAGGAGCTTTAACAATTATTTCTTTATCAATAGAACCATATTTATCTTCACTAGCACCAACAACCATTACTTTTACAGCTCCCATATAATTAGGCATTACAAAGTCTACACTTCCTTCTCCATTTTCATCAGTAGATAATACACCTTTATAAAGAGCTAGAGGTTTAAATCTTTGAACATCTTCAAGTCCAAGATTTTTATCTCTTTTACTAGCAAGAACCCCAGCCATTTCATTTACAAATCCATCTCCACCAGTTTGTAATACTTGATGAATTTCTCCCTTAGTTTTTTCTATTATTTCAGAATAATTATCATAGAAAGAAAGTAGTTGAGCTTCTTTTTGATAAAAGAAATTCCAAGGATTAGGTGTTTGGAAATTAGTAATATTTAAAATACCTTCATCTACTATAGCTATTGTATAATTCATTGGAATTTTTTCTTGATTTTTTACTTTTATAGTAAATTTTTCATTAGGTTTTAATTCTTCAGGTGCTTCAATAGAAATATTAAGTTTTGTTTTATTATTTTCTACTATGATAGGAACAGCTCCATAAAGTCTAAGTGGTCTATCATTATCTTTGTTGTAATCTTGGAAAAGAGAAATAGCAACATAAGAGTTTGGGAACATGTCCTCAGTAATCTCTAATTCAAACTCATTTTTTAAAGAGTCTATATCTTTCCAAATTCTTTTTATAATTTTTCCAGATTTTTCTACAGTAATAAGAGCTTTAGATTTTTCAGTTCCTTCAAAGATAATTTTTGCTTTATCTCCAATAGTATATAATTTTTTATCACTTTCCATTTTTAATTTATCTATTTTTTTATTTGTATTGGAGTTTTGCCAAGTGTCAGCATATAGATTTAAACCTACAGTTTGCTTAGTTTCTAAATCTTCAACTTCTACAAAAATTTCTCCACTACCTTCAATAGGATAATCTATTAGATAAGGTTTATCTTCTGATAGAAATTCTTTTTCATATAAAAGTACAGTATTTTTATCAGTTTTTATTGATTTCACAAAAGAGTAATAGCTACCATAATCCCACCACCAAGAATATTCATTTTTATATATTCTATACACAAGTTTTTTGTTAGGAAGATATTCTTCTCCATCTTTAGATACAGCTATTACTTGAAGATTTAATTTATCTCCATTTTTTATAAATGTGTCTTTAGGTATTTCCACTCCAATATAAGAATCAAATTTATTTAATGTAATAGAATCTTTAGAAATTACAGGTTTTCCATTAGTTTCCATTACTCTAGTAGTTATTATTCCTACTAAATTTTTATTTTTAGGATTTAAATTCTTTAGATTAAATTTTACATTTCCAATTCCTTTTTCATCTAATTTTCCTTCAAAGAAATCTCCATAATAAAAATCATAAGAAGTAGGGTTATCAAATGTAAAGTTTCTAAATTTTTCAAAATTGATATTTTCTTCCCTTATTTGAATATCACTAGTAAACTTCAAATTATTAGCTACAGCTCCAAATAAATATTTAGAAGATAGTGAAAATTCTAGATTTTCTTCATTTTTTATATCTAATTCTTTAGGTATTTTTGTTTCTACTTTTATTTTATTAGGAGTAATAGTTTCAACAGGAATTTCTCTTATAAAACTTTCATCTCCAATTAAAGCTTCAATTCTATAAATTCCTGTTTCTCCATCTAAATTAGTTTTAAAATTATAAGTATAGAATCCATTTTTTCCATTATTTATACTATGATTTTCAATTAGCTTTTTACCTCTAGGAGAGTATACATTCATTATAATAGGATGATTTTCAGGAAAAGTTTTATCAGTATTTCTAGCAATAATAGAAAGATTGATTTCATCACCAGGTCTATATATACCTCTATCAGGATACATAAAAACCTTTATACCTGTAGTAGTATAAACTCCCTCTACAGCAAATCCATCAAAAGATAGACTAGAATCTTTAAATTTTAATATAGAAATTTGATTATTATTTTCAACTATAATGTAAAAAGCTTTTTCATTATTAGGGAAAGTATAATCTCCATTTTCGTTAGTTACTCCCTCATATAATATTTGATTATTTTCAGATATAACTTTTATTTTAGCATTTTTTATAATAGAATTTGTTAATAAATTTACAACATTAATAATAGTATTTTCTCTATCTTTTTGAGCTATTATACCTATATCAGACAATAATAGAGCTTTTCCAATATTTCCATTGTTATAAATTAAATTATTTTTTTTATATTCAGGAGTATTTTCAGGGAAAGTATAATCTATTCCATCTTTATCAAAAGAAAGTTCAAGTATAAAAATTCCTTTATTATTTATAAGGTTAGATAACTCAATCTCACTTTGAGTCCAGATATTTTTCTTATAATCAATATCAAATTCTTTTTCAAATATAGAATCTCCTACTTTATAAAATTCACTTTGAGTTCTCCAATCTAAAACACTACCATTTCCCTCAAATATAAAATCTTGTAAAAATTGAGTAAGATTATTTTCATATACTTTTTTTACTTGAACTTTTACTTTTTTTACATTGATAGATTTAAAAGAAATTTTTTGATTATTTGTACTAGGTAAAATTATCCCATCATTAGAAAAGACAATTTTAGGTTCTAACTCTTTAAAATTGATAGATTTTTCTATATTTTCTTTTAAGGTTTTGTGAGTTATAGAATTTATCTCTTTTAATATTTTTATTGTATAGGTATCTTTTAGATTAAAATCTCCAATAATTATAAGTTTATTTTTATCTTTTAAAACTTTGTGAGAAACTTCTGGAGAAATTTTTATATAAGCAGAAAAATCTTTGTTTTCTTCAAGATTTTCAGAAAATTCTATATTTATTCTTGATTTTTCTCCAGAAACAGTAATGACATCATTTATTTTAAGATAAGATTCATTTATTTGGTTTTCTGTTTTATCAGAAATTTTTTCAACAGTAGTTTCAATTTTAGTGGAAGTATTTTCTGGAATGTTATTTTTTTCAGATTCTTTTTCCTTACCACAGCCAAACATAAAAATAAGAATTAAAATATATAATAATTTTTTCATTTATGTCCTCCTTTAATAAAAGATTCTTAATAATTTAATACCATATTTATTAAAAATAAGCAAATAAAAAATGGGACTCATATAAAGTCCCATTTTAAAAATTTTTATTTTAAAATTTATTTATTAACTGCTTCTTTATAAATAGGTAAGAATTTTTTGATAAAAGCAATTATAGAAATAGCAGCTACAATTAATCCAGCAGTATTTCCTATAGATTCAGCCATTCTAAATCCTTCAGGAGCTATTAAAATATAAGAAGTAACCACTACAGTCATAAATGTAGCTGGAATAGCAGCCATCCAGAAGAATTTACCTCTTTTAGCAAGATAAGCAGCTCCAGCCCATAGAGCTATTGTTGCTAAAGTTTGGTTAGACCAACTGAAATATCTCCACAAAATATTGAAATCTATGAAACATAAAGCAATACCAATAACAAATAGAGGAATAGCAACAACAAATCTATTTAGAATAGGACCTTGTTTATAATTAATAGCATCAGCTATTGTTAATCTAGCACTTCTGAAAGCTGTATCTCCTGAAGTTATAGGACAAGCAACAACTCCCAATAAAGCTAAAGCTCCTCCAACTTTTCCTAAAACAGTAGCTGAAATTTTATTAACTACAACAGCAGCTCCACCTTTAGATAAAGCAACTCCTAGACCTTCTGTTCCACCAAAGAAAGACATAGCAGCAGCAGCCCAAATTAAAGCCACTATACCTTCAGCAATCATAGCTCCATAGAATACTTTTCTTCCTTGAGTTTCATTTCCTAAACATCTAGCCATCATAGGAGATTGAGTGGCATGGAATCCTGAAATTGCTCCACAAGCTATTGAAATACATAAATAAGGGAATACTGATTGTCCTTTTGGATGATAATTTCTTAAAGCTAATTCAGGAATATCATATCCTTGAATTATAATACCGAATCCAATACCAACAGCCATTATAAGTAAAGCTACACCAAATATAGGATAAATTTTACCAATAACTTTATCTATTGGTAATACAGTAGCGATTAGGTAATAAATAATTATAATTCCTATTAGGATTAATTTATCTATTCCTGTTAAATCATTTAATATAGCAGCAGGACTTGTTACAAAAACAACTCCAACAAGAACTAATAAAACAACAGAGAATACTCTCATTAATTGTTTAGCTCCATTACCTAAGTTTTCTCCAACTAACTCAGCAACACTAGCTCCATCTCTTCTTAAAGACATCATACCAATTAAATAATCATGAACAGCTCCAGCAAAAATACATCCGAAAACTATCCAGATAAATGCTGCTGGACCCCACATAGCTCCAGCAACAGCTCCAAATATAGGACCAGTACCAGCAATATTTAAGAATTGAATTAAGAAAGTTTTTTTAATATCCATTTCAACATAGTCAACACCATCTTCTAATCTTTTAGCTGGTGTTAAAGAATTTGAATCAGGAGCAAATACTTTTTCAACAAACTTACCATAAATAAAATAACCTACAATCAAAGCAATTACAGAAACTACAAAACTTACCATAGACTAGACCTCCTAAAAAATATATTTTTTCTATATTAATTGTACTATTTTTTTAATAAAAAATAGTATTTTCATACTTAATATGTGTTTTTTTGTGCTTGAAATGTATTTTATTGAGTGTGAAATGTACTTATAATATTTATTAATATATGATAAAATATTTTTGAGGTGATAAAATCATGTTTAACTTAGTTAGTGCTCTTTTAAATAATTTAGGTCATATAATAGTTATTGCTTTCTTTTTTACTAGAATGAAAAACTCTAGAAATATTTTTGTAAAAGAAAAATATAATTTAAAGGATATTTTATTATTATCTTTATTTTTTGGTGGATTAGCTATTATAGGAACTTATTCAGGAATAGATTATAAAGGTTCTATAGCTAATACAAGAAATATAGGAGTCATTGTAGGAGGACTTTTAGTTTCTCCTTATGTAGGTATTTTATCTGGAATAATATCAGGATTACATAGATATTTTTTATTATCAGGACAATTTACAGCTATTCCTTGTACAATTTCTACAATTGTAGGAGGATTTTTTGTAGCTTATCTTTCAAAATATACAAATGAAAAAAATAAATATTTATTTGGATTCTTAGCAGGATTTTTAATAGAAAATTTAAGTATGCTTTTAATAGTTTTAATGGGAGAGGATAGAAATCTTGCTATTGAAATAGTTTATAATATCTATATACCAATGATATTAGCAAATGCTTTAGGTGTACCTATTGTTATATTAATTATAGAAAGTATAATAGAAGAAAAAGAAATTATAGCAGGAAAACAAGCAAAATTATCACTTAAAATAGCTGAGAAAACTTTACCATATTTTTCAAATGGAGGATCATTAGATGAAGTTTGTAAAATTATAATGGAGTCTTTAGAAGCTAAAGCAGTAGTTTTAACTAATGAAAAGTTTATTATAGGTAAATATTATTATAGTGATGAATATAGATTAAATCATATTGAAATAAAAAGTGAGGCTACAAAAGAGGTTATTAAAACAGGAAAAATTTTTATAACTAATAATAAATTAGATAAAACTACCTTTGAATGTGTTGATGGAAATATAAAATCATATATTATAGTTCCATTGTATAAAGAAAAATATGTATCTGGTACTTTAAAAATATATTTTGATAAATTAAGTGAGATAACTGAGAGTAAAAAAATTCTCATTATAGGATTAGCTCAATTAATTTCTACTCAATTAGAACTTACAAAAATTGAAAATTTTAAGGCTATGGCAAGAGAAGCTAATATAAAAATGTTACAAACTCAAATAAATCCACATTTTTTATTCAATGCATTGAATACTATAACTTCTTTTATTAGGATAAATCCAGAAAAAGCGAGAGATATTATAATAAATTTATCTACTATATTAAGATTTAATCTTGAAAATTTTAATAAATTGGTTACTATTGATAGAGAATTAGAACAAGTAAAAGCGTATGTTAATATAGAACAAGCACGTTTTACTAATAAGATAAAAGTAAATTATAAAATAGAAGATGGTATAGGAGATTTTCAAATACCAAGTCTTATTATTCAACCTTTAGTAGAAAATAGTATAAAACATGGAATATTACCAAGAAGAGAGGGAGGAATAGTAGATATTATTATTAATAAAAGAAATGAAAAACATTTATTAATTGAAATAAAAGATAATGGAGTTGGAATATCTCAAGAAGTAATAAATTCTTTAGAAAATGAAGAAGAAAAAAGTATAGGATTAAGAAATGTTCATAGAAGATTAAAACTTCTTTATGGAAGAGGACTTAATATAAAAAAATTAAAAGAAGGGACATCTATAATTTTTGAAATATAAGGAGAAAATATGTTAAATTATATAATTGTAGAAGATGAATATCCAGCAAGAGAAGAATTAAAATATTTTATAAATCTTTATAAAGAATTTTCTTTAGAGAGTGAATTTGATAATCCTATAGATGCTCTTAAATTTTTAGAAAATACTAAAGTTGATATAGCATTTTTAGATATTAATATGCCTGGAATAGATGGAATAAATTTAGGAAAAATTATTCATAAATTAAATCCTAGTATGAAAATAATATTTATTACTGCCTATAGAGAATATGGCGTAGAAGCTTTTGACATAAAAGCTTTTGATTATATTTTAAAACCTTATTCAGAAGAAAGAATAAAGAAAACTTTAGAAGAATTATTAAAAGATAATCAAAAAGAGAAAAATAAAGTTTTAAAAAATGAATTAATAAATAAATTAGCTGTTTCAGAAGAGGGAAAAATAATTATTTTATCTTTAGAAGATATTTATTATATAGAAGCTGATGAAAAGGAGTGTTTAGTTCATACTAAAAATAAAATTTATACCACTAAACAAAAAATTTCAAAATTAGAAGAGGTATTGTCAAATAAAAAATTTTTTAAAAGTCATAGAGCTTACTTAGTAAATATAGATAAAATAAGAGAACTTGAAGCTTGGTTTAGTGGAGGATATTTAATAAAACTTGAAGATGTTCCTAATAAAATTCCTTTAAGTAGAAATAGAATAAAAGCATTTAAAGAGATGTTTATTTTAAAATAATTTTTATTAGAACTATTATTGATAATAGAATAATCTTGTGTTATACTAAGAGAAGGAGGAAATATGAAATTAAAATTATTAGGAAGCCTTTTTATTTTTTCAACAATAATATATGGAGAAGTTGCATTTAAAGATGTTCCTAAAGAACATTGGGCATATAAATCTATCAATAATTTAGTAAATAATCAAATTATAGATGAAAAAGATGTAAATTTTAATGGAAATGCACCTTTAACAAGATACCAATTTGCTTATGAATTATCAAAATTATTTAATAAGCTAGATATGGAAAAAATAGATAAAAAAGAAATAGAAGTTTTAAGAGGAATAGTAACAAATTTTTCTGCTGAACTTAATAAAATAGGATTTGATTACAAAGAATTTGAGGAAAAATTATCTCAAACAAGTGAAGATATAGATACTTTAAAGAAAATGGTTGAAATCAATAATATAAAAATAAAAAATCTTGAAGATAGATTAAAAAGTTTAGAAAAGAAAAGATAAAATTATAAATTTAAAATAGGAGTGATGTATAATGACTAAACTAAAATTGGATTTATCAAAAGTTTCAAGTTTTGTGTCTGAAGAAGAAATTTTAGGAATGGAAACAGAAGTTAATGAAGCTGAAAAAGTTCTTATGGGAGGGACAGGAAAAGGAAATGACTTTTTAGGTTGGATAACTCTTCCTACAGACTATGATAAGGATGAGTTTGAAAGAATAAAAAAAGCTGCTGAAAAAATAAAAAATAATTCAGAAGTTTTAGTTGTTATAGGAATTGGAGGTTCTTATTTAGGAGCAAGAGCAACGATAGATTTTTTATCTCATACTTTCTATAATAAAGTAACTAAGGGACATCCAGAAATATATTTTGCTGGAAACAGTATTTCTGGAACTTATTTAGCTCATTTAATAGAAACTATAGGAGATAGAGATTTTTCAGTAAATGTAATTTCTAAATCAGGAACAACAACAGAGCCAGCTATTGCTTTTAGAATTTTTAAAGAAATGTTAGAGAAAAAATATGGAATAGAAGGAGCTAGAGAAAGAATATTTGCTACAACAGATTCAGCAAAAGGAGCTCTAAAAAAATTAGCTACAGAAGAGGGATATGAAACATTTACAATTCCAGACAATGTTGGAGGAAGATTTTCTGTTTTAACTCCAGTTGGATTACTACCAATAGCAGCAGCTGGAATTAATATAGATGATTTAATGGCTGGGGCAAGAGAAGCTCAAAATGATTATACAGCTCCCTATAAAGAAAATGATTGTTATAAATATGCAGCAACTAGAAATTTATTATTAAGAAAAGGAAAATCAATAGAACTTTTAATAAATTATGAACCTAAATTACACTATGTTGCTGAATGGTGGAAACAATTATACGGAGAATCAGAAGGAAAAGATGGAAAAGGATTATTCCCAGCATCAGTAGATTTAAGTACTGATTTACACTCTATGGGACAATATATCCAAGATGGTCAAAGAACATTATTTGAAACTCTTATTGATATAGAAGAAAAAGAAACAGATGTAGTAATTCCATTTGATAAAGATGATTTAGATGGACTTAACTATATAGCAGGAAAAGGAATGAATTTTGTTAATGAAAAAGCTATGTTAGGAACTCAACTAGCTCATGTTGATGGTGGAGTACCTAATATAAGAGTATGTATGCCTAAAGTAGATGCTTTCAGTTTAGGATATTTATTCTATTTCTTTGAAAAAGCTTGTGGAATCAGTGGATATTTATTAGAAGTAAATCCATTTGACCAACCAGGTGTAGAAGCTTATAAGAAAAATATGTTTGCATTATTAGGTAAAAAAGGATATGAAAAAGAAGCTGAAGCTTTAAATAAAAGATTAGCTAAATAAATATAAAAGCTAAAAAGTAGGTGGTAGAAAATGTTATACAAAAAAACTAATGGTTGGAAAAATATTTCTTCTGAAAAAATGGAAGAGATATTTGCCATGGGAGAAGAATACAAAAAAGTTTTAGACCTTGGAAAAACAGAAAGAGAGTTTGTTGAGTTAGCTACTAGTTTTGCAAAAGAATGTGGGTTCGTAGATGCTAGATTAAAGACTTATCTTGTTCCTGGAGATAAAATTTACTACCTTAATAGACATAAAAATATAGTTCTTGCTGTAATTGGTAAAGAAGATATTTTAAAAGGAATAAATTATATAGTTTCTCATATAGATTCTCCTAGACTTGATTTAAAACAAAATCCATTATATGAAGAATTTGAACTAGCTTATATGAAAACACATTATTATGGTGGAATAAAAAAATATCAATGGGCTTCAATTCCATTAGCTCTTCATGGAGTAGTAGTTCTTTCTAATGGAGAAAAAGTAAAAGTTTCTATAGGAGAACATGAAGGAGACCCTGTATTTACAGTTCCAGATATATTACCTCATCTAGACAGAAAAGTTCAAGGAGATAGAACTGCTAGAGAAGTTATAAAAGGAGAAGAATTACAAATAATTGTAGGTTCAATTCCAACAACTATAGAGGATAAAGAAATAAAAGATTTAGTAAAATATAATATTTTAGAAAAACTTAATAAAATATATGGAATGATAGAAGAAGATTTTATTTCAGCTGAATTGGAGTTAGTTCCAAGTCAAAAAGCTAAAGATGTAGGATTAGATAGGTCTATGATTGGAGCTTATGGTCAAGACGATAGGATTTGTGCTTATACATCTTTAAGAGCTATTCTTGATATTCATGAAGTACCAGAAAGAACAATAGTATGTTTCTTAGCTGATAAAGAGGAAACAGGTTCTGATGGAGCAACAGGTCTTCAAAGTGAATTTATAGATTATTTTACAAGTGACATGATTTATAAAATAAAAGGAAATTATTCAGATTTATATTTAAAAGAAGTTTTTTGGAATTCTAAAGCACTTTCTTCAGATGTTAATGCTGGAATAGATCCAATATTTAAAAGTGTTCATGACTCTCAAAATGCCCCACAACTTGGATATGGAGTTGTTATAGTAAAATATACAGGTTCTGGTGGAAAATATAGTACTAATGATGCTGATGCTGAATATGTTGGAGAAATTAGAAAAATGTTAAATGATAACAATATATTATGGCAAACAGGAATGTTAGGAAAAGTTGATGAAGGTGGAGGAGGAACAGTTGCTAAATATCTATCAAAAAAAGGAATTAATACAATAGATATTGGTCCAGCTTTACTTGCTATGCATTCACCATTTGAGATTTCTTCTAAATTAGATGTATTTGAAACTTATAGAGCTTATAAAGCTTTTTATAAAGGGCAAAAACAAGAAGAGAAAAAATATATTCCAAAAAGTAATAAAATATATTTATAAATTAAATATTAAATAGAGAGGTTTATTCCTCTCTATTTTTATATAAAAATAAATTTTAAATATAATTTAACAAAAAAGTTTAAAAATCAATAAATTTTCTTGACTTTTTTTGTTAATTCATGTATAATCATAAGGTAATTTAACCTTTCCCACAAAGGACCGTTGCGTTATATATATTATATAACTGAATTTTTTAGGAGGAAAAAAGTGAAAAAATACACTGTAATGCAAAGAAAAGAAGATGTTGTTAGAGATTGGTATCACTACGACGCTGAAGGAGTAGTTTTAGGAAGATTAGCAGTAGAAATCGCTAAAAAATTAATGGGAAAAGAAAAAGTTTCTTTCACACCTCATGTTGATGGAGGAGATTATGTAGTAGTTACTAACATAGATAAAGTAGTAGTTACTGGAAAGAAAATGACAGATAAACTATATTATAGACACTCTGGATTCCCAGGAGGAATTAGCAAAAGAACTTTTGCTGAAGTTATAACTAAAAAACCAGAAGATGCTTTAATGCTAGCTGTAAAAAGAATGCTTCCAAAAAATAAATTAGGAAGAGAACAATTAACAAGATTAAGATTATTTGTTGGTGCTGAGCACGATCATGTTGCACAAAAACCTACAAAGGTAGAAATGTAAGGGGGTATTAACAGTGGCAGAAATGAATCAATTTAGAGGAACTGGAAGAAGAAAAACTTCTGTAGCAAGAGTAAGATTAATTCCTGGAGAAAAAGGAATTGTTATAAACGGTAAAGAAATGAAAGAATATTTTGGAGGAAGAGAAATCCTTTCTAAAATAGTTGAGCAACCATTAGTTTTAACTGAAACTTTAGATAAATATCAAGTTATAGTTAATGTTTATGGAGGAGGAAACTCTGGACAAGCTGGAGCAATCAGACATGGAGTTGCAAGAGCTTTATTATTAGCTGATGAAACTTTAAGAGGAGCTTTAAAAGAAGCTGGATTCTTAACTAGAGACTCAAGAATGGTTGAAAGAAAAAAATTCGGAAGAAGAAAAGCAAGAAGAAGTCCTCAATTCTCAAAAAGATAATTTTTTACAGTTTATTTTTATATACAACACCTCACAAGCCTTGTGTTTGTGGGGTTTTTTCTTTTTTTGACTTTCTAAAAATTTATAAAAAATCATTGAGGTAGCACCCAAGTAGCACCCGAGTAGAACCCAAAAATTTTTGAGATAACTCTTTATAAAGTCTTGAATAAAAATGAAAAAATAAAAATTATTGAAAATTAGATTATAAAATAAAAATGTGAAGATTTTATATACTATAAAAATATAAATCTTCACATTTATGATTATTTATTTAATTTTTTTAAAGCTATATCAATAAGTTTTTTACTGTAGTCTGCCATAAATAAAGGTATGTTTAATAAATCATCATCAAGAGTTAAATTATCAAAAGAAAATCTAACTCTTAATTTTACATCATCTGAATATTTTTCTTTGAATTTTAAAAGACTTTTACCTTTAGTATTTTTTTCTGCTTTGACTTCAATAGGGAGAATATCATTTTCATTTTGAATAATAAAATCTACTTCATAGACATTATCAGACCAGTATCTAGGAGAAACTTCAAATTGAGGTATCAAACTTTGAAGTATATAGTTTTCTGTTAAAGCTCCTTTAAATTCTGTAAAAAGTCTATTTCCCTCTCCAAAAGCAGTTGGAGAAAGTAAAGAAAGTCTATTTAATAAACCAACATCTACTAAATATATTTTAAAAGCAGATAAATCATCATAAGCTGATAAAGGTATTCTAGGAGCTGAACTTCTATATACTTTAGAAACTAAGTTAGCATTTACTAACCATTGAAGAGTGTCTTCATATTCTCTAGCCCTTGCTCCTTCTTTGACAACTTTATATATAAACTTTTTATTTTCTCTACTAAGTTGAGATGGAATTGATTTCCAAATCATAGAAATTTTAGGAAATTCTTTTACATTAGGATGTTTTGCAAAATCTCTCTCATAAGCTTCTATAATATTATTCAAACTTTTTATCATTAAATCAGTATCTCTTTCTTTAGTTCACATATATACTGGCTCAGGCATACCACCAGTTATATAATACATTTTTAATTTTTCATATAAAGGATTATAGAAAGCGTCAGGTATTTTTTCAATATCATCAATACTATCTAAAAAAAGTTTAAGATTTTCATCTCCATTTGCTAATAAAAATTCACTAAATGTCATAGGATAAATATTTAAGAAATCAACTTTTCCAACTGGAAAAGAAGAAGGTTTAGCTAATGTTATTCCTAGAAGAGAACCAGCACAAGCTATATGATACTCTGGAGCATTTTCATAAAAGTATTTAAGAGAGTTTATAACTTCTGGACAATCTTGTACTTCATCAAATATTATTAAAGTATTATTAGGTTCTATTTTTTGATTACTTATAAGCATAAGATTTTGTAGTATTCTATTTATATCTTTAGTAGTTTCAAAAAATTGACGATATTCAATATTTTCATCAAAGTTAAAGTAAGCTACATTATTATAATATAAGTTTCCAAATTCTTTTAAAATCCAAGTTTTTCCTACTTGTCTACCCCCTTTTAAAATAAGAGGCTTTCTATATTTTGAATTTTTCCCATTTTATCAAATCATCTAATATAAATCTTTTCATAATGAACCTCCTAACTATTTATTATATTATATCACATTATTTATTATTTTATTAGTTCAACATTTTTTCTAAGTTCTTCTATATCCTTACGAGTATATATTTTTCAGTAGTAATATAGCTTTCATGTCCTATCATTTTCTTAATAGCAGTAGCATTAGCATTGGCATTACTAAGAAGTGTAGCAAAAGTATGACGACAATCGTGTGGTCTATGTTTCATGTTTAATTGTTCCATGATAGGAAGAAACTTTTCTCTATAGTAATTATCATACTTCATTTTTTGACCTTTAAAGTTAAGAATTAGATATTTATTATTTTTATTGTATCTATTTTTAATTAAAGGAAATATCTTAGGATGTATGGGAATTAATCTGTTTTTACCTGCTTCTGTTTTTAATCCTCCAGTCATAGTCATATTGATAAGGTCTATATTCTTAGTTTCAAGTTCTAATAATTCTCCTATTCTAAAGCCACTATATATCATAATAAGAATAGTATCTATAAACTCAATATCAAGCAAATATTTCCATAGTATTTCTATTTCTTTATTACTAAATGGTTCTCTTTTATTTTCTGTAGTATTTTTTCCAATATCTACAAATGAACTATAATCTTTAGTAATAATATCATTCTGCATAGCATAAGCAAACATTTGTCCGAATAGGTATTTTATTTTTCTTTTGGTTGATTGTCCTTTTGAACAGTTATCCATAGCTTCTTGCAAATGTCTAGTTTTAATGTCTTTCATTTTCATAGGATGAAGTTTTTCAACATTGTCATAGGCTGATTGATAACCAAGAATAGCAGAATGACTAACTTTTGAATATTTTATTTTACTCCATTTTTCATAAATATCTTTAAAAGTTATATTAGCTAATTCAATATCATAAGGAGTATCTAATATTAGTTTTTCATACTTAAAATTTTTCTTAATAAAAGCAAAGTCATTGATAATGAAAAAATTGGATTTTAAAGAGATATATCAAGGATTATACTATATATAATTGTTTTAATATCTTTTTTTTAAGATAATTTTTATATACAATACTTTACAAGTTTTGTGTTTATATTTTTTGATTTTCTAAATTAAAGAATAAAATAAATAATTTAGAATAGAGTAAAATAATAAATTAAAAAGAAAAGATAAATGTATAAAAAACTATTTATTGATTTTTTTATATAATTGTAGTATACTTTTTAAGTAAGTGAACATTAATTGAAGAAATAGGAGTTCAAATAAGGACTTCTATTTTTATTATTATTTTATAAAAAATAATTAAAGATGGAGATTAAAGATGAAAAAAATTCAGATAATTTTATTGAGTTTAATATTATTAAGTTGTGAAACAAAGGAAATTACAAAAGATAAAATAGAGTATAAAAATGATTCTGTTTATATCAAGAATACAGATAAACTTTATACAGGAAAGCTTGTAGATAATACTAATGGGATAAAAATAAAAGTAAATATAAAAAAGGGTAAAATTAACGGGGAATATATATCAGTTTATGAAAATGGGAATATTTCTGTAAAAACATACTATAAAGATGGAAAGAAAGATGGAGAATATGTTTCTTATTATGAAGATGGAAATATTTATAGTAAATGTAATTATAATATGGGAAAATTAAATGGGAAATATATTTCTTATTATGAAAATGGTAATGTTTTAAAAGAAATTGAATTAGAAAATAATAATTTTTCTAGTTATATAGAATATTATGAAAATGGAAACATGAAGATTCAACTTCAAAATATTATGTATAAAGATGAATATACAGAGTATTATGAAAATGGAAATTTAAAATTAAAGAGAGAATATACAATAGATGGAATTTTAAGTTTACAAAATAATTATGATGAAAATAATAATATAATCTCAAATTCTTATTATTCTCCAGTTCCTAAAGTAAAGGAAGTAAAAAAAATAGAAAAATATAACAGCATAATTTCTCCAGAAGAACTGATAGGAAATATATTAAAAGATAAAATAGAAATAGAAGATAAAAATGTACAAGAATCAGTAAAAATTTTATACAATGAAGAACAAGAAAAATTAAAAACTATATTTTATTTTATAGAGAATGATAAAAATGTTGGAATGTTTGAGGGTTATCCACGTAAATTGTTAGGAACTCCAAGACAAGAATTTATTTATAGAGATGGAATTATTTTTAAAGTTATAGAAACAGTATTGTATCCAGATATGGATGGGAAAAAAGATTGTAGTATAATGGAAATCAACATAGTAAATGGTATGAAAAATGGAAAAGTTATAGAGAAAGGAAAATATTTTAAATCAGAATATACATATGTAGACAATCTTCTTCAAGGGAATGGAGTAACATATTTTTTAGATGGTAGGGTATTGAAGTATTTAAATAAAGATGGAAAAAGAGATGGAAAAGCAGTACTTTATTATCCAGATGGAACAAGGGAAGAATTTGTTTATAAAGATGGAATTACTAGTGATGAGAAAATATATTATAATAAACTTGGGGAAATAGAAAAATTAAAATAAATAAAAAAAGGGAAGGACTAATCCTTACCTTTTTTATGTAATCATATGTCTGACAACATCTGGATCCTATTTTATATTTTTATAATTGTTAAATAAATTTACTGTTTATATAATTTTCATCTTTATTGATTTTTATGAAGAAACCCTATTTAAGAGTAACTTTCATTAATAAATCTCCTGGTCGTACTATTCCTTTAGCAACAATCTCAATAGATTCTACAATATCCATATTTGTAATTAAAATAGGAGTTTTTACTGATGGAACATTATTTTTTATAAACTCTAAATCATATTTCACTAGTTTAGTTCTTTTTTTTACTGTAGTTGAATCACAAACTTTTACTAGACCTTTTTTATCTAATTTTACAGTATCAACACCAAAGTGTACAATTAATTCTAATCCATTAGTAGTTTCAATACTAACAGCATGATAAGTTCCAAATATATCTATTTCACCATCAACAGGACAATAGATGGCACCTGGTAATGGGTCAATAGCACAACCATCTCCTATCATTTTTTGAGAAAATGCTTCATCTGGAACTTCTTCTAAAGGAATAACCTTTCCTACTAGTGGAGAATATATTTCTACAACTTTTTTACTATCTTTTTTAGGTTTAAAAAAATCAAATAATCCCATATAAAAATCTCCTTATTTAATTTTGGGAGAGGGATGACAATAATTATCATCCCTCTTTATCTATTTTTCAGTAGTGGTTTTATTAGTGTCATTTAATTTAGTTATAGCTTGAGGAAATAATATCCAAGGTATTTCTTTTTCTTTAAATTGTATCATTAAATTTAATCCTGGAGTTACATGCTCAAATATACTTTGATAAGCTTCACAGAAATAACTTATTCTTTCTTTATTATCATTGATATTTACAAATCTATGTTTAGGACAACCACCATGACATAATTCCAACCATTTACATTCTTTACATTTTGAACTTATCTCTTTTTTTAAATCAGATAGTTTTTTAGTTTTTGCTTCAATTTCATTTAAAGAAAAATCTTTGAAACTACCTATTTTAAATTTATCTTCTGGATAAACAAAATGGTCACATTGATAAATGATACCATCATTTTCAAGAGCTAAGTTATTTCCCCCACAAGCTTCTTTGAAAACACATAGTGTTTGCTCAAATCCTCCAAGTCTTGAAAGTAAAGAATCGAACATACGAATAGATATATTCAAAATATCTTTTTTTATCCATTCGTCAAATATTGTATTCATAAATTTAGCATAGTCTTCTGGTTTTACAGAGAATGAAGTTGGTTTAGCAATAAAGTTTTTATCATCTATCCATGCAGGTTTATAATTTTCATCCACATCTTCTGTTTCTATAACAGGTATAAACTGCATAAATCTAACTCCAATAGCTTTTAAATAATTATAAACTTCTAAAGGATATTTAACATTAAAATTATTAACTACAGTAAGAGTATTATATTCGACTTTATATTCTTCTAAGAATCTAATACCCCTAGAAACTTCTCTAAATGTCCCTCTATTATCAGCTGTTCTTCTATAAATATTATGAAACTCTTGATCTCCATCTATAGATACTCCAATTAAAAATTCGTTCTTTTTAAAGAATTTTGCCCATTGTTCATTGATTAACATACCATTAGTTTGTATAGAGTTATGAATTTTCTTGTTAAAGATTCTTGCAAGATTTATTTGATGACTAACTATTTTTTTATAGAAATCAAGTCCTGCTAAAAGAGGTTCACCACCTTGCCATGTGAAATATACATCTTCTGTTGGAGATTCTATTATTCTTTTTTCTATAAATTTTTTAGCAAGTTCAATATCCATTACTCTAGTTCTTTTATTATCTTTTGAAGTCATGAAATCTTGCTTTTCTAAATAGAAACAATATTTACATGCTGTATTACAATAAAAACTAGTGGGTTTAATCATGAAATTTAACATTTTTTATTTCCTCCATTAAAAAACTATTTAGTAGGTTCTGTTGCTTTAACTAATTGTTTGTATTTAGGAACATTATTAGCTGTGTTAGGTTTTACAGCTTTAGTAGTTAAGTATGTTCTCATTTTAGCTTTTAATTCTTTTACAACTTGTGGATGTTTTTTAATTACATTGTTAATTTCTTGTGGGTCATTTACAGAATCGTAAAGAGCATAAGAATTATCTCCAACATAATAGTGTAATGTCCAGTTATTATCTCTTACTGTCCAAGAGAATTCTGATAAACTTTCCATGTATGGGTTAACTGGATAATAATCTGATTCTCCAGTTACATATTTATCATAATCTCTCCAGAATGGAATGTTAATTGGATCCCAGTGGAATGCTCTAGGTTGTGCCCAATATAATTCTTTATGAGGATTTCCTTGTTCCTCTCCTTTTAAGTAAGGCATTAAGTCAACACCATCAATTTTAGCTTTCCATTCAGCTGGTATTTCAATTCCTGCAGCAGATAATGCTGTTGGCATATAGTCTATAGTAGATACCATTTTTTCATATTTTCCTGGTTTTAATCCTTCTGGCCAAGTAATGAATCCAGGGATATGAACTCCACCATTGAATGTTTCTCCTTTATTTCCGTGGAATATTCCATTCATTGGTAATGGAGCATCAATAACTGAACCATTATCAGAGAAGAACATTATGATAGTATTTTCAAATTTTCCTGATTTTTTAAGTTCTTTTATGATTCTTCCTACGTTTTGGTCAACTGCGTAAATAGATTCATAGTATTTATCTACTTCTTCATTTCCTGTATCAAATATTCTATATTTTTTAGGAGCATGTTGCTCTAAAGGAATATGAGGTGCGTTATAAGCTAAGTATACAAAGAATGGTTCATCTCCAGCTTTTTTAATTCTTCCTATTGCTTCATCAGTTAATTGGTCAGTGATGTATCCTTTAGCAGGTGTAACTTCTCTGTTTTTGAATAAGCTTGGAGAATTATAATATGCGGTTCCTGCAGCATGGAATCCCATGAAGTAATCAAATCCTCTGTTTTGAGGTTGGAATGGCTCATCACAGAATGTAGTAAAGTTATCATGATAATCTCTTGTTTGTTTTTCTTTAGGAACTGGTACATTAGTAATTCTTCCTAAGTGCCATTTTCCTATAGCTGATGTACTATATCCATGATTTTGGAATAATTCAGCTAAGAATTTATGGTCTACAGATACACCATCTTGTGCGTCATCATTACTATAAATTCCAAATCTTGAAGGATATTCAGAAGTCATAAATGCAGCTCTTGATGGTCCACTAACTCCATGACATACGAAGTCTTGAGTAAGCATAATACCTTGATCTTGTAACTTTCTTAAGTTAGGAGTAGATTTTTTAGCAGCTTCTATAGCTTTGTCTACATCTACTTTATATCTGTCAGGAATAACTTTTTCAGCAAGAACTTTTTTATCAAAAGCCTTTTCATCAAAGTTTAATTGTCCATAACCTAAGTCATCCATAGAAATAATAATTACATTTGGTTTACCTTGAGTTTTATACTCAGTAGGTACGAAGCTTTTGTTAAAAGCAACGTTTGTAGCTGTCCCCTTATCTTTTACATTTGTTGTAGCAGAAAAACTAGTAGTGGCAAGTGCTCCAAGTAACATAACACCTAGATACTTTGTTCCATTTTTCCAATTTAACATAATGTCACCCCTTTTATTTAATGTTCTTTTTTAGAACGAAATTATCTACATTGATATGTAGGTTCTTTTAGTGATATAATCATACATCTTTTTTAGAAAAAAGTCAATAGAAAATGTAAAATAAATTCAAAATTACATAAAAATATGTACATAATTGTAAAAAAAAATTCAAAAAAACTTGCTTTTTATAAAAAATATAATATAATTATATTAAATAGTAGTTTATAAATAAGTATATTTTATTAAG